>NZ_CALJRX010000332.1 GCF_937976265.1 uncultured Haemophilus sp. | reverse complement strand
TGTCTGGTTCAGGTAAAAAACCTTGGCGTCAAAAAGGTACAGGTCGTGCTCGTTCTGGTGATATCAAATCACCAATCTGGCGTTCTGGTGGTACAACCTTCGCGGCTAAACCACAAGATCACAGCCAAAAAGTGAACAAGAAAATGTACCGTGGTGCTATCAAAAGCATTCTTTCTGAATTAGTTCGTCAAGACCGTTTGGTTGTTGTTGAAAAATTCGAATTAGATGCACCAAAAACTAAAGTTTTAGTACAAAAATTAAAAGATTTAGCAGTTGAAGATGCGTTAATTATCACAGCAAGTTTAGATGAAAATCTATTCTTAGCGGCACGTAACTTATATAAAGTTGATGTACGTGATGTTCAAGGTATCGATCCAGTTAGCTTAATCGCTTTCGATAAAGTGATTGTTACTGTTGACGCTGTGAAACAAATTGAGGAGATCCTAGCATGAGTCAAGAACGTTTGCTAAGCGTGCTACGTGCACCGCACATCTCTGAAAAAGCAACTAACAATGCTGAAAAATCTAACACTGTTGTACTTAAAGTTGCTTTAGATGCGAACAA
Organism: uncultured Haemophilus sp.; assembly: GCF_937976265.1. Taxonomy (GTDB): domain Bacteria; phylum Pseudomonadota; class Gammaproteobacteria; order Enterobacterales; family Pasteurellaceae; genus Haemophilus_D. The sequence goes on along the minus strand of NZ_CALJRX010000332.1, from coordinate 10,461 downwards.
AGCTGAAATTGCTGCTGCTGTTGCTCAATTATTTGAAGTAAAAGTTGACTCAGTTCGTACTGTGGTTGTTAAAGGTAAAACTAAACGCCGTGGTAACAAAATGGGTCGTCGCAGCGACTGGAAAAAAGCTTATGTAACTTTAGCCGAAGGCCAAAACTTGGACTTCGTGGACAGTGCAGAGTAATCGGAGGAAATTAGAGAATGGCTATCGTTAAATGTAAGCCGACCTCCGCTGGTCGTCGTCACGTTGTTAAAATCGTGAACCCTGAATTATACAAGGGTAAACCTTACGCGCCTCTTCTAGATACTAAATCTAAAACTGGTGGTCGTAACAATTATGGTCGTATTACCACTCGCCACATCGGTGGTGGTCATAAACAACATTACCGTTTAATCGATTTCAAACGTAACAAGTTAGATATCCCAGCGGTTGTTGAACGTTTAGAATATGATCCAAACCGTTCAGCTAACATTGCTTTAGTGCTTTATAAAGATGGTGAACGCCGTTATATCTTAGCACCTAAAGGTTTGTCAGTTGGCGATCAAATCCAATCTGGCGTTAACTCACCAATTAAAGTGGGTAACTCATTACCAATGCGTAATATCCCAGTTGGTTCAACAGTACATAACGTTGAATTAAAACCAGGTAAAGGCGGTCAAATCGCTCGTTCTGCTGGTGCTTATGTACAAATCATCGCTCGTGAAGGCAACTACGTGACTTTACGTTTACGTTCAGGCGAAATGCGTAAAGTATTAGCTGAATGTGTTGCTACAATCGGTGAAGTTGGTAACTCAGAACATATGCTTCGCGTATTGGGTAAAGCTGGTGCTAACCGCTGGAGAGGCATTCGCCCTACAGTTCGTGGTACTGCAATGAACCCAGTAGATCACCCACACGGTGGTGGTGAAGGTCGTAACTTTGGTAAACACCCAGTAACTCCTTGGGGCGTTCAAACTAAAGGTAAGAAAACTCGTCACAACAAACGTACTGATAAATTCATCGTACGTCGTCGTGGCAAATAATTTAAATTAATAAGAGGATAAGCCATGCCACGTTCTCTCAAGAAAGGTCCTTTCCTTGACCTACACTTGTTGAAGAAGGTAGAGAAGGCGGTGGAAAGCGGGGATAAAAAACCAATCAAAACTTGGTCCCGTCGTTCAATGATCATTCCTTCAATGATCGGATTGACCATCGCAGTCCATAATGGTCGTCAGCACGTTCCTGTTTATGTATCTGATGAAATGATCGGCCATAAATTAGGTGAATTTGCACCGACTCGTACATACCGCGGTCACGCGGCAGATAAGAAAGCTAAGAAATAAGAGGTAAATAGATGGAAACTATCGCAAAACATCGTTACGCTCGCACTTCTGCCCAAAAAGCTCGCTTAGTTGCCGATTTAATTCGTGGTAAAAAAGTTGCGCAAGCATTAGAAATCTTAACTTTTACTAACAAAAAAGCTGCGGCTTTAGTGAAAAAAGTATTAGAGTCTGCTATTGCTAACGCAGAGCATAATGATGGTGCAGATATCGATGATCTTAAAGTTGCTAAAATCTTCGTTGACGAAGGTCCTAGCATGAAACGTGTTATGCCACGTGCTAAAGGTCGTGCAGATCGTATTTTAAAACGTACTAGCCACATTACTGTGGTTGTGTCAGATCGTTAATAAGTAGAGGAATAGCAATGGGTCAAAAAGTAAATCCAAATGGTATTCGCCTAGGTATTGTAAAACCTTGGAACTCTACTTGGTTCGCGAATACACAAGATTTCGCCGACAATCTTGACGGTGACTTCAAAGTACGCAAATTCTTAAATAAAGAATTAGCAAACGCTTCGGTTTCACGTATTACTATTGAGCGTCCAGCGAAAAGTATTCGTGTAACAATTCACACAGCTCGCCCTGGTATCGTTATCGGTAAAAAAGGTGAAGATGTTGAAAAATTACGTAACGCAGTATCTCAAATCGCTGGCGTTCCGGCTCAAATCAACATTGCTGAAGTGAAAAAACCGGAATTAGATGCAAAATTAGTTGCAGACAGCATCGCTTCTCAATTAGAACGTCGTGTAATGTTCCGTCGTGCTATGAAACGTGCGGTACAAAGCGCAATGCGTTTAGGTGCTAAAGGTATCAAAGTTGAAGTTAGCGGTCGTTTAGGTGGTGCAGAAATCGCACGTTCTGAATGGTATCGTGAAGGTCGTGTACCTCTACATACTCTTCGTGCGGACATCGATTATAACACTGCAGAAGCTCATACTACATACGGCGTAATCGGCGTTAAAGTATGGATCTTCAAAGGTGAAATTTTGGGTGGAATGGCTGCAGTTGCGCAATCAGAACAACAACCTGCCGACAAGCCTAAAAAGGCTCCGCGTGGCAAAGGTCGTAAGTAAGGAGAAACGCTAAATGTTGCAACCAAAACGTACAAAATTCCGTAAAGTTCACAAAGGCCGTAACCGTGGTATCGCGGGTGGTACTGAAGTTAGCTTCGGTACATTCGGGTTAAAAGCAGTTGGTCGTGGTCGTTTAACCGCTCGTCAAATTGAAGCGGCTCGTCGTGCAATGACACGTGCAGTTAAACGTCAAGGTAAAATCTGGATCCGTGTTTTCCCAGATAAACCAATTACTGAAAAACCATTAGAAGTCCGTATGGGTAAAGGTAAAGGTAACGTTGAGTACTGGGTAGCCTTAATCCAACCGGGTAAAGTACTTTATGAAATGGATGGTGTGTCTGAAGAGATCGCAAGACAAGCATTTGCATTAGCAGCTGCTAAATTGCCAATCAAGACTACCTTCGTAACTAAGACGGTGATGTAATGAAAGCTCAAGATTTACGTACAAAAAGTGTTGAAGAGCTGAATGATGAATTAGTGAACCTTTTAGGTGAACAATTCAAATTGCGTATGCAAACAGCCACCGGTCAGCTTCAACAAACCCATCAGGCTAAACAAGTGCGTCGTGATATCGCACGCGTTAAAACCATTTTAACTGAGAAGGCGGGTGAGTAATGACTGATAAAATTCGTAGCGTACAAGGTAAAGTTGTTAGCGACAAAATGGAAAAATCTTTCGTTGTTGCTATTGAACGTAAGGTAAAACACCCGTTATACGGTAAATTTATCCGTCGTACAACTAAATTACACGTACACGATGAGAACAACGAAGCCAAATTAGGTGATGTAGTAGAGATTCGCGAATGTCGTCCTCTCTCTAAAACCAAATCTTGGACTTTAGTTCGTGTTGTTGAGAAAGCAGTTATTGCTTAATTAACAAGTTAAAAATAAAAGCCAATGGTTTATACCATTGGCTTTTTTCTTTCCAAGACTTGCTAAAAGTCATGAAAATTTGACCGCACTTTAAATGCACTAATTTAAGCGTAAAATTTTGATTGCGTTTCTAGCTTGATTTTGGTAAACTCCGCCACCTATCCGCCATATATCTTTATAAGGCATGGATAGGTTCGTCCCGCAAGGGTGTATTATTAACTTAACGGAGCATAAAATATGATCCAAGAACAGACTATGCTGGATGTTGCCGATAACTCTGGTGCTCGCAGCGTAATGTGTATCAAGGTTCTAGGTGGATCGCACCGTCGTTATGCTGCTATTGGTGATATCATCAAAGTTACTGTGAAAGAAGCAATTCCACGCGGTAAAGTTAAAAAAGGTGATGTATTAAAAGCAGTTGTTGTGCGCACCAAGAAGGGTGTTCGTCGCCCAGACGGATCAGTCATTCGCTTCGATGGTAACGCTTGTGTAATTTTAAACAATAACACAGAGCAACCAATCGGTACTCGTATTTTTGGACCGGTGACTCGTGAACTTCGTTCTGAGAAATTCATGAAGATCATTTCTTTGGCACCAGAAGTACTGTAAGGAGAAGTGAGAAATGGCTGCAAAAATTCGTCAAAACGATGAAGTAATCGTACTTGCCGGTAAAGACAAAGGCAAGCGTGGCAAGGTAACTAAAGTGTTACCAAACGGTAAAGTGTTTGTTGAAGGTATCAACATCATCACTAAACATGAAAAACCAGTTCCTGCTTTAGGACAAGCTGGTGGTTTAGTGAAAAAAGAAGCGGCTATCGATGCTTCTAACGTTGCGATTTTCAATCCAAAAACAAACAAAGCTGACCGTGTAGGTTTTAGATTCGAAGACGGCAAAAAAGTACGTTTCTTCAAATCTAACAATGAAATTATCTAACAAACTGGAGTAATGCGATGGCGAAACTGCATGATTACTACAGAGATCAAGTAGTAAACGAGTTAAAAAATAAATTCGGCTACAAATCTGTCATGCAAGTCCCACGAATCGAAAAGATTACCCTGAATATGGGTGTGGGTGAAGCATTGACCGATAAGAAATTGCTAGACAACGCAGTAGCGGACTTAGCAGCAATTAGCGGTCAAAAACCTTTAGTAACTAAAGCTCGTAAATCTGTTGCTGGCTTTAAAATCCGTCAGGGATATCCAATCGGTTGTAAAGTAACACTACGCGGTGAGCGTATGTGGGAGTTCTTTGAACGTTTAATTACAATTGCTGTTCCACGTATTCGTGACTTCCGCGGTTTAAGCGCGAAATCATTTGATGGTCGTGGTAACTACAGCATGGGTGTGCGTGAACAAATCATCTTCCCTGAAATCGATTACGATAAAGTAGATCGTGTACGTGGTTTAGATATCACTATCACAACTACTGCTAAGAATGATGAAGAAGGTCAAGCACTACTTGCTGCCTTTAATTTCCCATTCCGTAAATAAGGCAGGTTATAATGGCAAAACAATCAATGAAAGCACGCGATGTAAAACGCGTTAAATTGGCTGAAAAATTCTTCGCTAAACGTGCAGAATTAAAGAAAATCATTTCTGATGTCAATGCCTCTGACGAAGATCGTTGGAATGCAGTGTTAAAATTACAAACTTTACCACGTGATTCTAGCCCTAGTCGTCAACGTAACCGTTGCCGCCAAACTGGACGTCCTCACGGCGTTTTACGTAAGTTTGGTTTAAGCCGTATTAAGGTTCGTGAAGCTGCTATGCGCGGTGAGATCCCAGGCCTTAGAAAAGCGAGCTGGTAATATACCACTTTATTTTGGAATCGGAGAAAAAGTACAATGAGTATGCAAGATCCAATCGCAGATATGTTGACCCGTATTCGTAACGGTCAAGCTGCGAACAAAGTTGCAATCAATATGCCTTCTTCCAAGCTAAAAGTGGCAATTGCCAACGTATTAGCTGCTGAAGGTTATATCGAAAGCGTTAAAGTTTTAGAAGGTGCAAAACCTGAATTGGAAATTACTTTAAAATATTTCCAAGGCAAACCGGTTGTAGAAAGCATTCAACGTGTAAGCCGTCCTGGTCTTCGTATTTACAAACGTAAAGACGAATTACCAAAAGTTATGGGTGGTTTAGGTGTTGCTGTAATTTCTACATCTAAAGGTGTTATGACTGACCGTGCAGCTCGTCAAGCGGGCTTAGGCGGTGAGATCATCTGTTACGTAGCTTAATAGAGGGGTAGGAAAATGTCTCGTGTTGCAAAGGCACCTGTTAATATTCCTGCCGGCGTTGAAGTTAAACTCGACGGTCAGCTATTAACAGTAAAAGGAAAAAATGGCGAGTTATCTCGCACAATTCATCACTCAGTTGAAGTTAAACAAGATAATGGTCAATTTACTTTCACTCCACGTGAAGGTTTTGTTGAAGCGAATGCTCAATCGGGTACAGCTCGTGCATTAGTTAATGCAATGGTTATCGGTGTTACTGAAGGCTTCACTAAGAAATTACAACTAGTGGGTGTTGGTTACAGAGTTCAAGTTAAAGGCAACGTAGTTGCGTTAAGCTTAGGTTTCTCTCACCCTGTGGAGCACACTTTACCAGCAGGTATTACTGCAGAATGCCCTTCACAAACGGAAATCGTTTTAAAAGGTGCAGACAAGCAGTTAATTGGTCAAGTTGCAGCAGATATTCGTGCTTATCGCCGTCCTGAACCTTATAAAGGTAAAGGTGTACGTTACTCTGATGAAGTAGTACGTATGAAAGAGGCTAAGAAGAAATAATTAAGGTAACACTATGGATAAGAAATCAGCTCGTATCCGTCGTGCAGCTCGTGCACGTCATATGATGAGAGAGCAAGGTGTAACTCGTCTAGTTATTCACCGTACTCCGCGTCATATCTACGCACAAGTTATTGCACCAAACGGTTCAGAAGTGCTTGCCGCTGCTTCAACTGTTGAAAAAGCAATTCGTGAGCAAGTTAAATATACCGGTAATAAAGATGCCGCAGCAGTAGTAGGTAAACTTGTTGCTGAGCGCGCATTAGCAAAAGGCGTTAAAGACGTTGCTTTTGACCGTTCCGGTTTTAAATATCATGGTCGTGTCCAAACTTTAGCGGACGCTGCACGTGAAGCTGGTCTACAGTTCTAATGAGGTAAATTGAGATGTCAAACATCGAAAAACAAGCTGGTGAACTGCAAGAGAAGCTAATCGCAGTAAACCGTGTATCAAAAACTGTAAAAGGTGGTCGTATTATGAGCTTTACTGCTTTAACAGTAGTAGGCGATGGTAACGGTCGCGTAGGTTTTGGTTATGGTAAAGCTCGCGAAGTTCCGGCAGCGATCCAAAAAGCGATGGAAAAAGCACGTCGCAATATGATTAATGTCGCTTTAAATGAAGGTACATTACAACACCCAGTTAAAGGTGTTCACACTGGTTCTCGCGTATTTATGCAACCAGCTAGCGAAGGTACAGGTATCATCGCAGGCGGTGCAATGCGTTCAGTGTTAGAAGTTGCTGGTGTACGTAACGTTCTTTCTAAAGCGTATGGTTCAACCAACCCAATCAACGTTGTTCGTGCAACTATTGATGCATTAGCAAATATGAAATCACCAGAAATGGTTGCTGCTAAACGTGGCAAAACCGTTGATGAAATTTTGGGGTAATTGATAATGGCTAAAACTATTAAAGTAACTCAAGTTCGTAGCGCAATTGCTCGTTTACCGAAGCACAAAGCTACCTTGCGTGGTCTTGGTCTTCGCCATATGCACCATACTGTTGAGTTAATCGATACTCCGGCAGTACGTGGTATGATTAACCAAGTTTCATACATGGTTAAAGTGGAGGAGTAAGAGAATGCGTTTAAATACTCTATCTCCGGCTGAAGGTGCTAAGCACAGTGCAAAACGCCTTGGTCGTGGTATTGGTTCAGGTTTAGGAAAAACTGGTGGTCGTGGTCATAAAGGTCAAAAATCTCGTACTGGCGGCGGTGTTCGTCGTGGTTTCGAGGGTGGTCAAATGCCATTATACCGTCGTTTACCAAAATTTGGTTTCACTTCAATGAAATCAGCTGTAACCGCTGAAGTTCGTTTAAACGAATTAACAAAAGTTGAAGGAAATGTTGTCACTTTAGAAGCATTAAAAGCTGCAAACATTTTAACTAAAGATATTCAATTCGCTAAAGTTATCTTAGCTGGTGAAGTGAAATCTGCAGTTACTGTACGTGGTTTACGTGTAACTAAAGGTGCAAAAGCAGCGATCGAAGCTGCTGGCGGTTCAGTTGAGGAATAATTAGCAAATGGCTAAACAACCAGGTTATCAAAGCAGAAGTACTAATAGTGGTACTGGTGAACTAAAAAGCAGATTGCTTTTTGTATTAGGTGCACTTATCGTTTATCGTATTGGTTCTTTTATTCCGCTTCCTGGTATTGATGCCGCCGTGCTAGCTCAATTAGTTGAACAACAAAAAGGCACCATCATTGATATGTTAAACATGTTCTCTGGTGGTGCATTGAGCCGAGCATCAATTTTAGCATTAGGTATTATGCCGTATATCTCGGCATCTATCGTGATGCAATTGCTTGCTACGGTTTCACCTGCCTTAGCAGAATTGAAAAAAGAAGGCGCAGCAGGACAAAGAAAAATCACCAAGTATACTCGTTATGCAACGGTGGTTTTTGCTACTATCCAAGCTATCGCAATTTCTACCGGTTTACCGAATATGTTGCCACAGTTAGTGCCAAATATCGGTTTTACTTTTTACTTCACTGCAGTAGTGAGTCTTGTGACCGGAACCATGTTCTTAATGTGGTTAGGTGAGCAAATTACTGAAAGAGGTATTGGTAACGGTATCTCAATTCTTGTTTTTGGTGGTATTGTTGCAGGATTGCCACATGCAATCATCGAAACAGTTGAGCAAGCTCGTCAAGGACAAATGCATCCTTTAGTTCTTTTACTAATCGCTGCTATTGTTTTTGCAGTAACTTACTTTGTTGTCTTCGTAGAACGTGGACAACGTAGAATTCGTGTTGAATATGCTAAGCGTCAACAAGGACGTCAAATTTTAGGTGGTCATTCAACTCACCTACCATTAAAAGTTAATATGGCAAACGTAATGCCAGCAATTTTTGCTTCAAGCATTATTTTATTCCCTGCGACATTGACACAATGGTTTGGTCAGAATGATAAGTTTGAGTGGTTAAATAACTTATCAATGTTGTTGAATCCTGGACAACCTTTATATCTTCTTGTTTATGCGGTAGCGATTATTTTCTTCAGTTTCTTCTATACTGCAATGCAATATAATCCACGTGATACAGCAGATAATCTAAAAAAATCTGGTGCATTTATCCCAGGAATTAGACCAGGTGAACAAACATCACGTTACATTGATAAAGTAATGACTCGCTTAACATTAATTGGCGGTCTTTATGTAACGTTCGTATGTTTAGTCCCTTATATTATGACATCAGCATGGGATGTTAAATTCTACTTCGGTGGTACTTCCTTATTAATCGTTGTTGTTGTAATTATGGATTTTATCGTGCAAGTTCAGAGTCACTTAATGTCGTCTCAATATGAATCTGCGTTAAAAAAAGCAAACCTTAAAGGTTTTGGACAGTAATTGTTCATTTAAGTAAAAAGGATAAGCAATGAAAGTTCGTGCTTCCGTTAAGAAGATGTGTCGTAACTGTAAAATTGTTAAACGTGAAGGTGTTGTTCGCGTATTATGCAGCGACCCTAAACATAAACAACGTCAAGGTTAATTAACATTTCTTCTTGCAAAGAACCGGTTGAGTAGTTATACTACTCAACTCATTTATGTCCTTGGTATTCTGTTTGAGTATCCTGAAAACGGGCTTTTCAAGATCAGAATACCAAATTAGTTAAAATAATAGGAGTGCATAGTGGCCCGTATTGCAGGCATTAACATTCCTGATCACAAACACGCTGTAATCGCTTTAACTGCAATTTACGGTATCGGTAAAACTCGTTCTAAAAGCATTTGTGCTGCAGCGGGTATTGCTGAAGATGTTAAGATCAGCGAATTGTCTGAAGAGCAGATTGACAAACTGCGTGACGAAGTTGGTAAATTTACCGTTGAAGGTGACTTACGTCGTGAAGTAACACTAAACATCAAACGTCTTTTAGACTTAGGTTGTTACCGTGGTTTACGTCATCGTCGTAGTTTACCGGTACGTGGTCAACGTACTAAAACTAATGCGCGTACCCGTAAGGGTCCACGTAAGCCGATCAAAAAATAGTCGGGGTAAATAAAGAATGGCTAAAACACCAGTTCGTGCACGTAAACGTGTAAAAAAACAAGTTGTAGATGGCGTAGCACACATTCACGCATCTTTCAATAACACAATCGTTACCATTACTGACCGTCAAGGTAATGCTTTAGCTTGGGCTACAGCAGGTGGTTCAGGTTTCCGTGGTTCTCGTAAATCTACCCCGTTCGCTGCACAAGTTGCTGCAGAACGTTGTGCTGAAATCGTTAAAGAATTCGGCTTAAAGAACTTGGAAGTTATGGTTAAAGGTCCGGGTCCGGGTCGTGAATCAACAATCCGTGCATTAAATGCAGCGGGTTTCCGTATCACGAACATCACTGATGTGACTCCGATCCCTCATAACGGTTGTCGTCCACCGAAAAAACGTCGTGTTTAATGGCGTAATAGGATAGTTGGAGAAAGAAAATGGCAAGATATTTGGGCCCTAAACTCAAGCTCAGCCGTCGTGAAGGCACTGATTTATTCCTTAAATCAGGTGTGCGTGCGATTGATTCAAAATGTAAAATTGATACAGCACCAGGTCAACACGGTGCTCGTAAACCGCGTTTGTCTGACTATGGTAGTCAATTACGTGAAAAACAAAAAGTTCGTCGTATCTATGGTATTTTAGAACGTCAATTCCGTAACTACTATAAAGAAGCAAACCGTTTAAAAGGTAATACTGGTGAAAACTTACTAGTATTATTAGAAGGTAGATTGGATAACGTTGTTTATCGCATGGGATTTGCTGCAACTCGCGCAGAAGCTCGTCAATTAGTGAGCCACAAAGCGATTGTCGTAAATGGTCGTGTTGTAAATATCCCATCTTTCCAAGTTTCTGTAAATGATGTTGTTGCTGTTCGTGAGAAATCTAAAAAACAAGCACGTATTAAAGCATCATTAGAATTAGCAGAACAAAGAG
>NZ_CALJRX010000331.1 GCF_937976265.1 uncultured Haemophilus sp. | reverse complement strand
ATGGAGCCAAGCTACCCGCCATTTGAAACTACCAACGAAAAAGGTGAAATTATCGGTTTTGATGTGGACGTGGCAAATGCAATTTGTAAGGAAATTCAAGCGACTTGTCACTTCAAAAGCCAATCTTTTGATGCATTAATTCCAAGCTTGAAAGCAAAACGTTTTGATGCAGCGATTTCTGCAATGGATATTACCGAAGCACGTGCAAAACAAGTGTCATTTTCTAATCCGTATTATGATAGCACGGCAAGCTATGTAGCATTAAAAGGTAAGGCAGATTTAGATTCGGCAAAAACGATCGGTGTTCAAAACGGAACTACTTATCAACAATATACTGCAGCAGAAACCAAGCAATATAACGCGAAGTCTTATGCAAGCCTTCAAGATGCGATTTTAGACTTAAAAAATGGTCGTATTGATATCATCTTTGGTGATACAGCGGTGTTAGCCGACATGATTTCAAAAGAACCTGAAATTCAATTTGTTGGCGATAAAGTGAATAATAAAAAATATTTCGGTAATGGCTTTGGTATTGCAGTGAATAAATCAAGCAAAGAATTGCTTGAAAGCCTGAATAAAGGTTTAGAAGCGGTGAAAGCAAACGGTGAATACCAAAAAATCTATGATAAATGGATGACAAAATAATCTATGTTTTATGATTATCTTACATTAATTGGACATGCAGCCCTAATGACCTTAGGGCTTGCTATTTGCTCGTTAATTGTCGGTTTATTGCTCAGTATTATTTTTACTGCCTTAGAAGCGAATAAATACGTATTTATTGCAAAGCCAGCTTCTATTGTGATTGCTTTATTGCGTGGTTTACCGGAAATCTTGGTGGTTCTACTGATTTATTTTGGTTCAACCCAAATAGTAGAAATGCTGACGGGTGAGTATATTGAATTCAGCGCCTTTGGTTGTGGCGTATTTGCATTGTCTTTGATTTTTGCCTCTTACGCTTCACAAACTTTGCGTGGTGCGATTCAAGCCATTCCAAAAGGGCAGTGGGAATCTGGTGCAGCTTTGGGATTAAGCCGTCCTTATACCTTCATTAATTTGATCATGCCACAAGTATGGCGACATGCTTTACCAGGGTTAAGCAACCAATGGCTCGTATTATTAAAAGATACAGCGTTGGTGTCGTTAATTGGTGTCGATGATTTAATGCGTCAAACTGGATACATCAATACGAATACTCATGAGCCTTTTACTTGGTATGGCATTGCTGCGTTAATTTATTTAGTGATTACGTTGATCAGCCAAGCGGGTATTCGCAAATTAGAATTACGTTTCACTCGATTTGAACGGGGAGTCGAATAATGTTTCAAGAGTATTTAGCCGTCATTGCTCAAGGTATTCCGACTAGCCTGTTACTTACGGTCGTCGCATTGTTTATTGCCTTTTTCCTAGCATTGGGCTTAACCATCTTGCTTTCTATTGGCAATAAATTCGTGAAAAGTGCGGTCAATTTATTTCTTGTTTTATTTACAGGGACCCCACTTTTAGTGCAATTTTTCCTAATTTATGCAGGCCCAGGCCAATTCCAATGGTTGGTGGACAGCCCATTATGGGGATTATTCTCCAACGCATGGTTCTGTGCTGCATTAGCTTTAGCCTTGAATAGTGCAGCTTATTCAACCCAATTATTCCACGGAGCAGTAAAAGCGATCTCTAAAGGTCAATGGGAAAGCTGTGCGGCATTAGGTTTAAGTCATCTGCAGACTTTAAAAATCCTCATTCCTTATGCGTTGAAACGTGCACTCCCGTCTTATACCAATGAAATTATCTTGGTATTTAAAGGTACAGCATTGGCCTCTACCATTACGATCATGGATATCATGGGATATGCACGCCAACTTTACGGCACAGAATATGATGCGCTAACTATCTACGGTATCGCGGGCGGTATTTACCTCATCATTACCGGTATTGCCACTTTATTACTCCGTCAGTTAGAAAATAAAGTGTTGTCATTTGAACGTATTGATACCGCCAAAGCATAAAGAGCGGTCAAAAATAGAAACAAATCGGGCAGTTTAAAAATTGCCCGATTTTTTATATGATTAAAGAAAATATTTTTATTTATGAGGCAATTATGTCCGAATCATCTTCCCTAAAATTTCACCTTGAACTATTACGTTTAATTCCGAAAAACTATTCCATCAGCTCATTAGAATTGCGAGAAAAATTGCTCGCATTAGGTATTGAGCGTGATTTGCGCAGTATTCAGCGTGCACTGAATACGTTATGTGAGCAGTTTGAAATTGATTGCAATACCAATGATAAACCGTATAGCTATCGTTGGAAGCCAGATGCGAAAGGCTTGGATATGCCAATTTTAAACGAACAACAATCGTTAGTGTTGATGTTGGCAAAACAATATTTAGCTGGCATTTTACCTGCCAATATTATGCAATCGATGGAAGGGTTCTTTAAACAAGCGGATTACAATCTTGCTTATGAACCGCATAAAAAAGGGGCTTCAGAATGGCTCAATAAAGTGGCTATTGCACCAACTAGCCAGCCATTATTGCCTGCAAAAATTGATCCTGAAATTTTTAAGCAAATTAGTACCGCACTTTATCAAAATCGATTTTTGCAAGTGCATTATCGTAGCATTCACGGCAAAGAACATAAGGCTCAAGTTAAGCCACTCGCTCTTGTTCAGCAAGGCCCTAGCAGTTATGTGGTGGCAGAATATGAACATGGTGATATTTTACATTTAGCCTTGCATCGTTTACTTGAAGTGAATGTCAGCACAATGCAATTTGAACGTCCGAAATTTAATCTAAAGGCTTATGTTGAAAGCCAAAACTTTGGTTTTAGTTCAGGTAAGAAAATGCGCTTAACGTTTCGCATTGATAAACAAACGGGAGGATTTTTGACAGAAACCCCGCTTTCAGCTGATCAAAGCGTAAAAGATTGTGGCACTGAATATGAAATTTCCGCGACCGTGATTGAGAGTGCTATGCTGGAGTGGTGGATTGCCCATTTTGGTGAAGATTACCAAGAAATTGACCGCACTTATTTAGACGAAAATACCTAACGACATAAATTGTCGCTTCATCTTTTATCATTAAGCCATCAACAGAGAGGGCATTAAAATGAAGAAAATTGTTTATATTGATATGGATAATGTGATGGTTGATTTCCCGTCTGGTATTGCAAAATTAGATGAGAAAACCAAGCAAGAGTATGAGGGGCGATATGATGAAGTTGAGGGCATTTTTAGCTTAATGGAACCCATGCCAAACGCGATTTCTGCCGTTCATAAATTGATGAAGAAATATCATATTTACGCACTTTCTACCGCCCCTTGGCATAATCCATCGGCGTGGAGTGATAAAGTGAAATGGATTCAGCATTATTTCGGCGAAGAAAAAGGCTCGGCATTATACAAGCGGTTAATTTTATCTCACCATAAAAACCTGAACCAAGGCGATTATTTAATTGATGATCGCACTAAAAATGGGGCGGATAAATTCGAAGGCAAACACTTACATTTTGGTACTGAACAATTTGCTAACTGGAACTGTGTTCTCTCTTACTTAGATTGTGGGCCTTTTACACCAAGTGATATTTTGCAAGATTGCTTGAAAAAGCCGGCCGCCCTCGTACAAGTTGAAAATGAGGAACAAAGCCGAATCATTGGTGCTTTTGCAGATCGCTATAAATGGCAAGTGTTTAATTTGGCATGTGTTTATGCGGATGAAACAGCAACCGAACACAAAACGGTCTATTTAATTATCAGTCCTTATCTCAGTGATGAATTTAAAATGCGTATTGATGCAATGTGTGCTCATATTCACGCTGAATATGACGTGTTATTACGTTCAAAATCACAGCTAAAACAATATTTCCAACACCTTTCAGATAAGCCATTCTTGCATATTGAAAGCTATGCTTATCAACCCCTTTATAAAGCAGGGAATATATTTGGCATGATGGCTAGAGATAGACAGATTGATGAAATTTTAGAACAAAAAGGAGCCTGAAAAATGACAGAGAAAAATAAACCAATTTGCGTGGTATTAACTGGCGCAGGCATTAGTGCTGAAAGTGGTATTCCTACTTTTAGAGCGGAAGATGGATTGTGGGCTGGGCATAAAGTAGAAGAAGTTTGCACGCCTGAAGCCTTAAAGAAAAACCGTGCAAAAGTATTGGCGTTTTATAATGAACGACGTCGTAATGCTCAAGCTGCAGAGCCTAATGCGGCACATTTGGCTTTGGTTGAATTGGAAGCGTTTTATGAAGTTCATATAATCACTCAAAACGTGGATGATTTACATGAGCGAGCGGGAAGTACTAACGTACTCCATTTACATGGTGAATTGAATAAAGCTCGCAGCAGTTTTAATACCGATTACATTGTTCCATGTTTGGGTGATCAACTATTAGAGGATAAGGATAATCACGGTCATCCAATGCGTCCACATATCGTCTTTTTTGGGGAAAATGTACCAATGTTTCCTAAAGCAGAAAAGTTAGTGAAAAAGGCCGATATTGTGATTGTTATTGGCACGTCATTACAAGTTTATCCCGCTAATGGATTGGTAAATCTCGCTCCATATGGTTCACTTATCTATTTGATCGATCCAAATCCCAATACAGGATTTGTTCGTAAGAAAGTGATTGCAATAAAAGAAAAAGCAGGCGTGGGCGTACCGAAGGTCGTAGCCGAGTTATTGGAGAAAATTAAAAAATCATAGAAAAACGACCGCACTTTTTAAACAAATAGCAAATTTTATATCACTATACTGTATGACTAATGAATTAACGAGAAACGTATGCATCCAGTAATTGAATTTTATTTAGAACAAAGAAAAAGCCAACATAATTTATCTTTGCAAGATATGTGGGCAATGCCAAAAAGAATGGTTGGTGATGCTTATTTATATATTCCTTGGCTTTTACCTGTAACAGAAAGTTCCAAATGGAATCGTTCAGTGCCAGTTTTTAATGAGGAAGACCGAATATTTTTTATTGAAAATGAAGCTATTCAAAATAAATATTTACATTCTATTGATTTTATTCTGGATTACTTCTGTTTATATCGTGAAGATAATAAAATATTCCCAAAACCTGAATTAAGTGAACGTAAAGTTTGGCTACGTAATATCGGGCATGAAAGTAAGAAGATTTCCCGCATCATTCGTAGTTTAAATTATTGTGGTCATCCTGAGTTGGCTAAAAGTTTACAGCAACTGGCAATAAAATTAGGTCAAGAAAAAGGCGTAATTCAAGAAGAAACCATAGGGATTTGGACAAATCTACTTAAATAATGAGGATAAGAATAATGGTAACAGAAGAATTTAAAAAAATAGCGGTGTCTTTCGCTGGAGGTGATGGTGGAAATCCTAAATCAGAAGTATGGTTTTGTGGATTAGAATGGGGAATAGGTGATGAAAGCTCGCCAGATGATTTTTATGAGAAATTTAGTTTAAGCCCTAAATTAATACCGCATTCTTGGGTAGAGGATGATTTTGATGGTAGTTGGACTACTCAATATAATAGAAAAATATGTTGGTTTTTGTGGTACTACTACAATTTAGATTGGAAAAATGGAGAAAGTGCGGAGCATTTTGTTAAAACATACGATGTGCTTTACCCACAAGGTATTGGTTTCAAGTTAAATATGCTACCAATCAATTTTAAAAATAGATCATCAATTAAATGGAATGAACAATTCATTAAGATGACGGGATTTGAAACATTCAATGAATATAGAGAATGGTGTGTTGAAAATCGTGGTGCTTTTTATCGTCAACTTATAGATGAATGTCATCCTAAAGTGATTATTTGTACGGGAGTCACTGAAAAAGATAACTTCTTTAAGTTTTTTACTGGAGAAGCCGTATATGAAACTAAAGCGTTGAAAGAATTTAATATCTTCTATCGCAAGTACAATGATACTTTAATTTGTGTTTGCCCATTTTTTGGTGGCCCAAGTGGCATTAATTCTTACGACAAAATGGAAGCATTAGTAGAGTCAGTAAAAGAATTATGTAAATAATTTTTTGTAAGTTTAATCTTTATATATAAATAGCGACTTCGGTCGCTATTTATCATTACTTATCTTACTTATGTTTAAGCATATGCATAATAAGCCTAATAAGCGTTTCTTTTTGTTTCGGATCAGATTCTGCCACTAATAAAGTGAGTGCTGCAAGCCCCGTATCATTGATAACTGGATGCCCATTATGATCAAACAAACGCCCATTTCTATGTAAGAAATCTACAAATAAAAATGCGCCACTACGTTTATTACCATCTGAAAAAGGATGATTCTTGACGACAAAATAAAGTAAATGCGCCGCTTTTGCTTCAATGCTTGGATAAGCGGGTTCACCAAATACACTTTGATCTAAATTGCCTAAAATCGCAGATAAGCCATTATCTCGTTCACGTCCAAACAGATCGCTTGCTTCACCTTTTGCCATCAGTTGTAATTTTAACTCTGCTAGTGCAGAACAGGCTTCGGCATAAGTCGGTAATGTACCGCCTTGCTGTGTTTGTGGTTCAGTCAGTAAACCTTCATCATATTGTTGTAGCCATAAAAAGGTATGCGTATAACGGCTGACAATATCCACTAATCCACGACCACTTTCTAGCGTTAATTCCGATGAATTTGCCGTTTTTTGAATAAGCGCAAGTGCTTGTTCTAATTCGTGAGCATTTTGCTGTAAACGTTTTTGGTTAATAGTATAGCCTTGAGTTAGATATTCTTTTAAACGTGCAGTTGCCCAACGGCGGAAACTGATGCCTTGTTTAGATTTTACTCTGTAACCAACAGAGATAATCATATCTAAATCATAATGCTCAATTTCACGATTGACTTGGCGTTTACCTTCTTGGCGAACTATCCGGAATTTCCGGATAGTTGATTCTTTCTCAAGTTCTTCGTCATCAAATATATTGGTAATGTGCTCATTGATGGTGCGAATATCTTTATCAAATAACATTGCCATCTGCGCCTGGGAAAGCCAAACGGTATCATTTTCAAATCTCACTTCCACTTGCGTTGTGCCATCTTGAGCTTGGTAAATTTCAATCGGATTTTGGTTATTCATATTCTTTTCCTTAATAAGTTATATGTATATATAAACAGATAAATATGCATATTGCAATACAGATAATCTTATTTGCAAAAAATCTTCTAAAAATAACCGCTTGTAATATTCACTAACGACACGCATTGTCGCTTCCCTTCATATAATTTTTCCGTAAAAGAGAATTTTTACCTCTTACAACACGCTTAAGCCCTTTCTATATAAACAATACAGGAGAAAATTATGGCAATGAAAGTCATTTATAAGCGCGATCCACTTTTTGAAGATGTAAAAAAATTCGTGCAACAAGAAAAATTTACATCTGGTTCTCGGATTCAACGCAAATTTAGTTTGGGGTTTAATCGAGCTGCGAGAATTGTAGCGCAACTAGAAGAAGCTGGCGTTATTTCACCAATGAAAAATGGACAGAGAAAAGTATTATGAAAAATGACTTAAATTATGCAGTGGAACTTATCCGCAAGGCTGACGGCATTTTAATTACTGCTGGGGCAGGAATGAGCGTAGATTCAGGTTTGCCAGATTTTAGAAGTGTCGGCGGGTTTTGGAATGCCTATCCAATGTTTAAAGGGCAAAATATCAATTTCCAAGATATTGCGACGCCATTGGCTTATGAAACCCATCAAGAGTTAGCTTATTGGTTTTATGGGCATCGCTTATCGCAATATCGTGCAACAATCCCGCATGAGGGCTACCAAATTTTAAAACGTTGGGCAGAAAGCAAACCGCATGGTTATTTTGTGTTTACAAGTAATGTGGATGGGCATTTTCAGAAAGCGGGGTTTGAAGAAGGGCGCATTTATGAAGTGCATGGCACATTGGAGCGTTTGCAGTGTGCGCATAATTGCCGAGATTTAAGCTGGTCTGCAAAGGAATTTCAACCAGTGGTGGATAACGAAAACTTGCGCTTATTGAGTGAGCCACCTCGTTGCCCTTATTGTCAGCGTTTGGCAAGACAAAATGTGCTTATGTTTGACGATTATTTTTACAGCAGTAATTATCAAAATTTAAAACGAAATAAGCTCGATTTATGGTTAAAAGAAGTGCAAAATCTCGTCGTCATCGAACTGGGAGCGGGGAAAGCCATTCCAACTGTGCGTCGATTTTCTGAACGTACGGCGAAAGCAAAAAAGGGTGGATTTATCCGTATTAACCCACAAGATGCAGGCGTGCCGAAAATGCACTTTTTAAGTCTCGAAATGAAGGCGTTAGATGCCCTAAAAGCGATTGATTGCCTTCTAAATCCTTCTCAACAAGCGGTTGAATAATGGAAAATTTTTGCGAAATTACCTTCTGCCAACAAATTGGCAGCAACAAGCGACACAACCAAGATGCCCTTTTTAATGGCGAGGCGGTGTTTCAATATAAACTCAAAACGGCTGAAAAACGCCTTGAAAACCGACCGCACTTTATTGTGGGCGTGGCAGACGGTATTTCCAATAGCAATCGACCTGAAAAAGCGAGTAAATTGGCAATGCAATTATTAAGCCAAATGGAAAGCCTAAGTCGCCAAACGATCTACGATTTACAATCCAGTTTATCAGCAGAATTAGCGGAGGATTATTTTGGCTCAGCAACCACGTTTGTGGCTGCCGAAATTGATCAAATCACCCGTAAAGTGAAAATTCTGAGCGTAGGCGATAGTCGAGCTTATTTAATTGATGCCCAAGGAAACTGGCAACAAATCACCCAAGATCATTCTATTCTTTCTGAATTATTGGCTGATTTCCCCGATAAAAAAGAAGAAGACTTTGCCACGATTTATGGCGG
>NZ_CALJRX010000330.1 GCF_937976265.1 uncultured Haemophilus sp. | reverse complement strand
CGCCCACAGCAACAACCACACCCGCACCTTCGTGCCCAAGCACCACAGGGAATACGCCTTCAGGATCGCTTCCTGATAACGTAAATGCATCAGTATGGCACACGCCAGTATGGGTATTACGGATTAACACTTCGCCTTTGCGTGGCATTTCTACGTCGATTTCCACAATTTGTAAGGGTTGATTTGGGGCGAATGCCACCGCCGCACGAGATTTGATGGTTGAATTGGTTTGTTTATTTTCCATTATTTTTGCCTTTTAATTCATTAATTAAAGTTATCTAGCCTAAGTAAGATAACAACAGGTTATACTTTGACCTCCACTCTAACGCAAGCGTTTTTGCAATTTTGGCTCCAACAGTAGCATGATCAACTGACAGTCCGCCGTGTAATTGACGGTTAAAGGCTTCTGAATATTTCCCTAAATCATGCAACTTTCCCGTCTGGCAGGCAATTTCCTGCGCACCAAATATCCGAGCAAATTCCGCATCCATTTGATCGCGTAAGGTATCAGCAATGCGTTTACGATCTAAGACGTTGCCGCGAATTTTGGTGCCAGTTTGACCGTCTTCGCCTTTAAAATGAGCACGAGTCCAAGCTTCAACTTTTTCAGTAATTTCCTGATTTGGTAGGCTTAATTCGTAATCTTTTTCAACAACATCAAGTTTATCGCGAAGTTGTTTCTGAAGTTCTAGGGCTGGCTGAACATTTTCAATAGCCCAACGCATAGCGTCAATAATCACATTTTCTGGAACCTCATTAGCACCAGCCTCAATCATTACAATCTTCTGATCTTTTACAGCAACCACGAGATCAAGATCCGACTGCTCACGTTCCTCTTCAGAGAGGAAGGCTTTGAATTGACCATTAATACGGCCAATACGGAGACCAGCGACTGGCCCATCAAAAGGTACGCCTGCGTTCAAAAGAGCTGCAGAAGCGGCAAGCATGGCAACAACATCTGGACGGAAGCTTGGATCCATTGAGAGAACGGTTGTAACAACCTGAACTTCTTGACGGTAGCCCTTAGGAAAGAGGGGGCGAATTGGACGATCGATAAGTCGACCAATCAGTACAGCCTCATCAGCGGGTTTGCCTTCTCGTTTAATAAATTTTGAACCTGAAATTTTACCGGCTGCATAGAATTTTTCTTCATAGTCGATGGAGAGTGGGAAGAAATCTTGAATGACTGGCTTCTCACTGACGACGACTGAGCCAAGCACAACTGTGTCGCCGTAGGTGACGAGGACAGATGAGGTTGTACGAAAACCGACACGGTTAACTTCAATTTTTAATTCGCGTCCACAAAAATCGGTAGACACACTGAATGTGTATTTACCAGTAGGATTAATTATTTCCATTTTTTCCTTTCTCGGGAAAACACCAGATAACTTCCCTAGTAGGCCAAACGTGGAATTAAGGAGATCATCAGAGGCTCTAGGGGACTTATCCGCCGTCTTCCCTTTTATTGTTATGTATTAATTGTATCATGAAAAGTAAAAATCAGATATCGCATGGAGCGAAGCGGTAAGATTATTTTGCA
>NZ_CALJRX010000329.1 GCF_937976265.1 uncultured Haemophilus sp. | reverse complement strand
AAACCCTACGCTAATATTTGCACTCGATGCCGGAGCATAAATTCTTAACATGTTATGTCCTTTTTAGTGGTGTAATGTTCTTAAAATATCCGCAAAGATGCCTGCTGCAGTCACGGCATTACCCGCACCGTAACCACGTAATAGCAACGGAATTGGTTGATAATAACGCGTGTAGAACGCAAGGGCGTTTTCACCGTCTTTTACCTTATACAATGGATTATTTTGATCCACGGCAATGATTGATACTTTGCAGTGACCATCTTTAATTTGGCCTACGTAACGCAATACTTTGCCTTCCGCTTTCGCGGCTTCAACGCGTGCTTTAAATTCCGCATCTAATTGTGGCAACATCGCCATAAATTCATCAGCTGATTTGCCTTCAGAGAAACCTTTCGGTAATACCCCTTCCACTTCCACATCGGAAAGCTCAAGTTCTAGACCCGCTTCACGCGCTAAAATAAGCAATTTACGTGCCACATCTTGCCCCGATAAATCATCACGAGGATCGGGCTCTGTAAAGCCTTTTTCGCGTGCAAGTGCGGTCACTTCTGAAAGAGAAAGTCCTTCTTCTAATTTACCGAAGATAAATGAAAGTGAGCCAGATAAAATACCTTCAAAATACTCAAGTTCATCACCAGCTGCCAATAAATTTTGTAAGTTTTCGATAACCGGTAAGCCTGCCCCTACGTTGGTTTCATACAAGAATTTATGTTGGCTTGCTTGTGCGTTGCGACGTAATTCGTGGTAATAGGCTAATTCACGCGTATTCGCTTTTTTGTTTGGGGTTACCACATGGAAACCTTCTTTTAACGCACGTGCATAAAGTCCTGCAACCGATTCAGCCGTTGTACAATCTACAAAGACGGGGTTTACTACGTGATGTAATTTAATGAAAGATAACAACACATCGAAATCAGAAGGTTGGGTTGCATTTTCAAGATCGGCTTTCCAATTATCTAAATTCAATCCGTTTTCATCCAAAAGCATTTTTGTTGAATTCGCTAAGGCACAAACACGGATTTCAATGTCCTTCTTTGCAAGGTATTCTTTTTGGTGTTTAATTTGTTCAATTAACTCACCACCAACGCCACCGACGCCAACTAGAAACATATCGACGACTTTCTTGTTATTAAAAAGAGCTTGGTGAGTCGCTTTCACAGCTTCAATTGCTTTATTTTGTGCTACTACCGCTGAAATCGAACGCTCAGAAGAGCCTTGTGCAATTGCTACTAAGCTAATATTCGCTTGTGCTAAGGCAGAGAAGAAACGAGCTGCGATACCTTTCGCTTGTTTCATACCATCACCTACAACAGAGATAATAGAAAGATCTTTTGCGACTTCAATTGGTTCTAAGTCATGAGCTTTTAATTCTGCAGCAAATTCTTGTTCTAAAATCGCTTTCGCTGCATCTGCTGATTTTACTGGCACACAGAAACTAATACTGTATTCAGAAGAAGATTGCGTGATTAAAATAACTGAAATACCGGCTTTTGACATCGCTGAGAATACGCGAGCGGCCATTCCCACCATACCTTGCATACCAGGACCTGAAACATTGAACATTGCCACGTTATCAAGGTTAGTAATCCCTTTCACTTGTAATCCTTCAGATTTCACATTGCCATCGATTATTGAACCAGGTGCAGATGAATTACCGGTGTTTTTGATCACACAAGGGATTTGTTTTGGTAATAATGGACCAATTGTACGAGGATGGATTACTTTTGCACCGAAATAAGAAAGCTCCATTGCTTCACGATAAGAAAGGCTTGGTAATAAACGTGCATCAGGCACTAAACGTGGATCACAAGTATAAACGCCATCCACATCAGTCCAAATTTCACAAACAGACGCATCTAAACAAGCCGCTAAACAGGCCGCTGAATAGTCAGAACCGTTGCGACCTAATAGTACTAATTCACCTTTATCATTACATGCGGTAAAACCAGCCATTAAAACGACTTTATCTTTACCGATACTTTTCGCATCAACGCGTTTTGTCGATTCATCAATATCAACCGAAGATTCTAAGTAACCGCCTTGTGCTAATAATTGCTTAACTGGATCAACAATGTGAACACTATATCCACGCGCTTCAAACCACGCTTTCATCATGGCAATCGATAATTTTTCACCACGGCAGTCAATGGTTGCTTTAACTTTATCTTCTACTTTGCCTGCTTGGCGGATTTCCTCTAATAAGCCTTTAATTTGGGCGAATTCTGCATCAATGAGAGCTTTGGTCCCCGCAAGATCAAATTTATTATTTTCAGCGTGTAAACCATTAATGATGTTATAGAAAATTTCAATGGCTTCGTTAAAGTGGGTATCGGTTGGTTGGTTTAATGCGGCTTTTTCAGAGAGGGCTACAAGATGATTAGTAATTTTAGCAGGAGCGGATAACACACCGGCTGCTTGTTCTTCTAAATGAGCTTTTTCGATTAATTGAGCCGCTTGCGAGAAACGCTCAGGGTTGGCTAATGAAGTGCCACCAAATTTTAATACGCGCATGATAATAT
Organism: uncultured Haemophilus sp.; assembly: GCF_937976265.1. Taxonomy (GTDB): domain Bacteria; phylum Pseudomonadota; class Gammaproteobacteria; order Enterobacterales; family Pasteurellaceae; genus Haemophilus_D. Next base: position 2,979 of record NZ_CALJRX010000329.1, on the reverse strand, counting down.
CCTCAGATGTTGTGATTTTTAAATACTAAAAAACCCGCACTAGACTGAATGCGGGTTTTCTTGATCCTGTTTGCTACGCACTAACCCGCCCCATTAATTGTCGTAATGGTCATAATAATGGTGGTAATCGTGAAAGTGCGGTTATTTTTCATTGTGTTTTAACCTTGAAAAAAAGATGTGTTTAGAAATACCGAAAAAGCGTGAGCTTGTCAAACACAAAATCAAAAAAATGAAGATTTTTTCTAAAAATCATCGCTTTGGTGTAGAATGAAGAGAGTTTCACATTGGTCAGGAAAGGAATTATGACAATTCAACAAGCACTCGAAACCATCCATCAAAAAATCCAAGCCTCCACTCAACTTGTTCATCGTCCTGAAAGTGCGGTTACTTTATTAGCCGTTTCTAAAACCAAACCCAATGAAGCGATTTTAGAAGCTTACCAAGCCGGACAAAAAGCATTTGGGGAAAACTATGTTCAAGAAGGTGTAGATAAAATTCAGTATTTTGAAGCACAGAATATTCAACTTGAATGGCATTTTATTGGTCCATTGCAATCTAATAAAACCCGTCTCGTAGCAGAACATTTCGATTGGATGCAAACGTTAGAACGTGCCAAAATTGCCGATCGTTTAAATGAACAACGCCCTGCCAATAAAGCGCCTTTGAACGTTTTAATTCAAATTAATATCAGTGATGAAGCGAGTAAATCAGGTATTCAACCGAGTGAAATGATTGAGCTTGCAAAACACATTGAAAATCTACCGCACTTACGTTTGCGTGGATTAATGGCGATCCCTGCACCAACAGATAATGTTGCTGAACAAGAAGCGACTTTTAACCAAATGAAACAATTATTTGAGCAACTTAAAGCTGCCTTGCCTCATCAACAAATTGATACCCTTTCTATGGGAATGACCGATGATATGCAAAGTGCCATAAAATGCGGTTCAACGATGGTGCGTATTGGTACAGCCATTTTTGGGGCGAGAGATTATTCGAAAAAATAATGAATAGAAAATAAAAAAGCGGTCAAAATTGACCGCTTTTTTATCTGGATTTCATTAAACTTCTTCGCTCTTTTCAGAGAAACGTTCAATCTTCGCACCTAAACAACGAAGTTTATCTTCAACGTGTTCATAACCACGATCGATGTGATAAATACGATCAACAATGGTTTCACCACTTGCGATACATCCCGCTAACACTAGACTGATTGATGCACGTAAATCTGTTGCCATCACTTCTGCACCAGAAAGACGCTCAACACCGTGACAAACTGCCGTGTTACCTTCAATTTCAGCTTTACCGCCCATACGAATTAATTCTGGAATGTGCATAAAGCGGTTTTCAAAGATGGTTTCGGTAATGATACTGGTGCCTTCTGCCACCATGTTTAATAAGGTGAACTGTGCTTGCATATCTGTTGGAAAACCTGGGTGTGGTGCAGTACGAATATTGACAGCTTTCGGGCGATTACCAAACATATCCAAGGTAATGGTGTCTTCGGTAACATCCACTTGAGCACCTGCTTCGCGCAATTTATCAATCACCGCATCCATAGTATCCGCTTTGGTATTTTTACATACTACACGACCACCAGAAATGGCACCCGCAATTAAGAATGTGCCGGTTTCAATACGATCTGGCACAATGCTGTGCTCGCAGCCAGTTAAGCGATCAACACCTTCAACCACAATATGATCTGTACCTGCACCTGTAATTTTCGCGCCCATTTTGTTGAGGAAATCTGCAGTATCAACAATTTCTGGCTCGCGAGCAGCGTTTTCAATGATTGTTGTACCTTTTGCAAGCGTTGCAGCCATCATGATAGATAAAGTCGCACCAACGCTCACTTTTTCCATCACAATACGCGTACCTACAAGACGATCAGCAACAACCGCTTTTACATAACCTTCGTCAAGCTCAATTGTTGCACCGAGTTTTTCTAAGCCACTAATGTGAAGATCAACCGGACGTGCACCAATTGAACAACCACCTGGTAAAGAAACTTGACCTTGGTTAAAACGAGCCACCAACGGTGCTAATGCCCAAATAGAGGCACGCATGGTTTTTACTAATTCATACGGCGCAACGAAGTGATCAATTTTAGAACAATCTAATAATACTGCACCTTCAATATCACGCTCTGCCACCACGCCAAGTTTACGTAAGATTTTTAAGGTAGTATCGATATCTTTGAGTTCCGGTACATTTGTTAATTTAACCGGCTCAGTTGCCAAAATTGCAGCAAAAAGAATAGGAAGTGCAGCATTTTTACTTCATGAGATAACAACTTCTCCTTTAAGATTTGGGGAATAAGAAATTTTAAACATTTCTTTACTAATATGATGTAAAATCGCCTTTTACTATAGGATTGTGGATTGCTCTTTCAAGAGAAAAAAAATCTGATAAAAGATTTGCAAATTTTCACTTTACTGACTATACTTATTCTATCGTTAGAGCAAAAAAGTCTAGCGATAAAAATTCTCTTCATCTTACTTTTCATTTATTCTCAAGAGCAAAAACAAAAATAAAACATCGCTTGTTTTAAGCAAAACAGCACTTTAACACTTAAAAATTCTCTCTTGAGGAAAGGTAAGTAATGAAAATTTTTTAACCAGTGATAGCACTGGTTTTTTTTGATACTTGAAAAAAAGAATCTGATACGTATAGTATTTTCAGTTTTTTTATCTCTCTGAATACATATGTTCAAAAAAGGAATTCTGACTTTTCTGATGTTTTTTCTCTGTATTGGGACGAGTTTTGCTCAAGAGCAAACCTTAAGCTATGAAGAATTTTTAAAACTTTACTTTGGAATTACTACCCATGAAATGCAAATTCCAGAGCAGAAGCCACTTCTCTTGTATACTAATTTAAAACCTTCAAACCCACTCTATCAACTCCTCCAAACCGCAGTAGCAAACCAAAAATTTGCGAATATTAAGACTGACTTGCCTCTCAAAAGACCTGCTTTAGAGT
>NZ_CALJRX010000328.1 GCF_937976265.1 uncultured Haemophilus sp. | reverse complement strand
ACCTGCTGAAAAAAGGCTTGGATATTGATAGCGCCCATTTTGATTTGCTCTACCCTGTTCCGCTTGCAAGCACTGGCGAAAAGGTCAAGCAGCGTTTTGAACAGAATCTGTTTAGCTGTATGCGCCAAGTACCCTATTCCTCATCAAGCAATGAAACGGTGGATATGGTGCTGTTTGTCAATGGCTTGCCGATTATTACCCTTGAGCTGAAAAACCATTGGACGGGTCAGACGGCCATTGATGCCCAAAAACAATATCGCAACCGAGATTTAAGCCAAACGCTGTTTCATTTCGGGCGTTGTTTGGCACACTTCGCTTTGGATACGGAAGAAGCTTACATGACAACCAAACTGGCGGGTTCTGATACGTTTTTCTTGCCGTTTAATTTAGGTAACAACTATGGCAAGGGCAATCCGCCCAATCCAAATGGGCACCGCACAGCATATTTATGGCAAGAGGTTTTTAGCAAAGCGAGCCTTGCCAACATCATTCAACATTTCATGCGCTTGGATGGATCAACAAAAGATCCGTTGGATAAACGCACCCTCTTTTTCCCTCGCTATCACCAATTAGATGTGGTCCGCCGTTTAATTGCTGATGTCAGTGAACATGGCGTGGGTAAACGTTATTTGATTCAACATTCTGCCGGTTCGGGCAAGTCTAATTCCATTACTTGGCTAGCGTATCAGTTGATTGAGGCATATCCGCGCAATACGCAGGCGGCAAACGGTAGAGAGGCAGACCGCCCGATTTTTGATTCGGTAATTGTCGTTACTGACCGTCGCTTGCTGGATAAGCAACTGCGCGACAATATCAAAGATTTTTCGGAAGTAAAAAATATTGTTGCACCGGCGGTGAGTTCGGCAGATTTACGCCAATCACTCGAACAGGGCAAGAAAATCGTCATCACCACTATTCAAAAATTCCCGTTTATTGTGGATGGCATAGCTGATTTAAGTGACAAACAATTTGCTGTAATTATTGACGAGGCACACAGCTCACAATCGGGTTCGGCACACGACAACATGAACCGAGCCATCGGCAAAACGGAAGATGTAGATGCCGAAGACGTACAAGATTTGATTTTACAAGCGATGCAATCCCGCAAAATGCGCGGTAATGCCTCTTACTTTGCCTTCACCGCCACACCGAAGAACTCCACTTTAGAAAAATTTGGCGAGAAACAGGCAGATGGCAAATTTAAGCCATTCCATCTTTATTCAATGAAGCAAGCTATTGAAGAAGGCTTTATTTTGGATGTAATCGCTAATTACACCACTTATAAAAGCTTCTACGAAATTACTAAATCTATTGAAGATAATCCAGAGTTTGACCGCAAAAAGGCACAAGGTCGTCTGAAAGCTTATGTAGAGCGTTCTCAACAAACCATTGATACTAAAGCGGAGGTGATGCTGGATCATTTTATTCACCAAGTTTTCAACCGTAAAAAGCTCAAAGGCAAAGCCAAGGGAATGGTGGTAACGCAAAATATTGAAACCGCCATCC
>NZ_CALJRX010000327.1 GCF_937976265.1 uncultured Haemophilus sp. | reverse complement strand
AATAAGCAAACCAAGGGGAGTCTGTTTTTTGTGCTTTAATAAAATCATTGAGATTTTTTCCGCACTTTCATTATTTGGTTTGTTGGTTTTATTCGATGAAAGTTTTATTTCACGAAATAATGCTTGGCGGAAGACGCTATCTTTGAAATTCGTAGCAAAAAATAAACCCAGTTGATAATTTTCAGCACGTAATTTTTCGATTAAAACAGATTGGGTATGATTGCTTAAAATGCTATCGGTGTAATTTGCATTTAGCTCGTAAAATAACCCAATTAAGCCTGCGTCATTACTATTGCCTGTGCTGTAATGATTAGTAAATTCCGTTGAACTTGTTGCAAATTCAGCAAGTTTTGGCATCTTTTCACTAGAAATCGCATCATGGCGCAAACCTGAAACCGTTACGATCAGAATATTAGGTTTGTACGTAATTGGTGCATAAGTGAGTTCTTTTTTCGGATAATCAATTTTTAAAGCATCTAAACGACCTTCTTGCGCCAATTTTTGCGTATATTCTTCTCCATCCAAGAAACCGTGTTTTTCTAAAAAAGAACGAGCTGTCATTGGATAAGATAAAGGGAAATTGGAGCGTTGCATGGTGATAGGACGATACAAATAAGCATCTGCCCAAGCATAAATTAAATGCGTCGCAATGAACGTTGCGGTTAAGAATATTCCGGTGCCTTTTAGCCATTTTTGGCGTTCTAAGCTACGCAGTTTTTGCCAAGACCAGCGGGAAAACAACATTTGCACCAATAAAATCAATGGCATCGGCACAAAGAAAATTTGCCAGTTGCGCGACATCTCGCCATTTTCGGGATTTACCAATAAGTTCCATACGATGGAAGATAAATGCAAATTGAAACGACTGAATACGGCAGTATCAAAAAGTAATAATGTGATGAATATGGTCGCCAGAATGACTGTTAAGCCACGAAAAGTGCGGTGATTTTTAATGACGAAACTTAGCGGAAAGACCACCAATAAATAGACGGCAAAGACGCTAAAACTAAAATGTCCGAGCAGGCTGACGAAAAAGTAAAGTTTCCCGCCCAATGTATCCGGCCAGTCGATTAAAAAGGCATAACGGGAACCGATAAAAATCGCAATAATAATGTTAAAAAAGGCAAACCAATGACCCCACGAAATTTTTCGTGAAACGTCATCGCGGTATTGTTTGCCGCTGAAGGTGCCTTTTTTAATCCATTTCATATTAACGTGTTTTTACCGCATTAATTAAGGAATTCGCAAATACTTGAGCTAATGCTTCGCGTTGAGTTTGTGGCACACTGGTGGTTAATAAATTACTCGCCATGTTACCCAGTGCGATTAACGAAAGATCTACAGGGGCTTTATGCTT
>NZ_CALJRX010000326.1 GCF_937976265.1 uncultured Haemophilus sp. | reverse complement strand
CATGTGCTTATTAACCCTAGGGATAATCCACCTTCGGTCAACCAGCCCCAAAAGGACGTTTCTTGTTCGCCGAGCAATAGCAAATAAAAATAAGATGCCATATTGCAGTAAACAAATGAAATGATCGATGAAACTAATACAATCGAAGCAATGTTATAACGTGTGTAACAGAATTTTGCAGCTAAAAGTGCGGTTAAAAATGCGGGGATTGTGGCAAGAAGAAATGCTGTGAGAGCATAGCTAGAAAAAGGAACGATAACGCCACTTGAATCATCATCGAACCAAATCAAAAGTGCGGTGACGATTATCTGTAAAATCAGAGGAAAAAAAATAAGTGTTTTTAAGTAAGATTTCATAATAAAAAAATAGGCTATCCAAAGGTAGCCTATTCTAAAATAAATTTAAGGATTAATCAGATTTTTTCGCACGTAATACGCGAGATGCAAAAATTATAATACCCACGATAAATACAATTAAACCTAACCACTCGCCAATAGTATCCCAGTTTTCAAGATTTAAGGATAATGGTGCTTCAGAACCACCAGTGGTAACAGAAGCCGCAATGATGAACGCTAAAATCACGCCCATTAAGCTTTCACCTACGATTAAACCTGCAGAGAAAAGCGTACCGAAACGTTCTGCTTTAGCAGACACTTCTTTGTTACCAAGTTTTGCAATATGACGAGTCATGATCCATGCTAAGAATGCACCGACAATCACAGGCATATTAATTGATGGTGGTAAGTAAATACCAATCCCCACGGCAATAACTGGCAAGCCAAAAACTTTGTTGCTGACTTTTTTCAAGAATGCATCAATCGTAATTAACACAGCGCCTAAACCTACACCAGTTAAGATATAAGTCCATTCCAATTTATTTGTGAAAATACCTTGAGAAATGGTAGTCATTAATGTTGCTTGTGGTGCAGATAGGGCTTGTGAAGGATCCATATCTGGGCGTGGCAACGCACCGCTGAAACCATACGCATGATATAATATTTCTAATACTGGCGCGATAACAAGCGCACCGACAAAGCAGCCGATAATTAATGCTACTTGTTGGCGCCAAGGTGTCGCATCCACTAATAAACCCGTTTTTAAATCTTGCAAGTTATCGTTAGAAATCGTTGCAGTGGTTAATACAATTGACGCTGTAAAGAGTGTAAGTGCGGTCAAAAATTTCTGACCATCTACGGTTTCAAATAAGCCTGATGCATT
>NZ_CALJRX010000325.1 GCF_937976265.1 uncultured Haemophilus sp. | reverse complement strand
CTGCAATAATCAATGGCAATGCCACGTTTTCCACCACTGTACGATCTGTTAATAAACGATAATCTTGGTGAACCATACCAATTTGGCGACGCAGAAATGGAATTTCATATTTTGACAAGCGAGTAATATCGTGTCCGTTAAACCAAATCTGACCTGCGTTGGCTTTTTCCATCCCCATAATAAGCTTGAGTAATGTACTTTTCCCTGCGCCTGAATGCCCAACTAAGTAAGTCATACTTCCCACTGGAAGATGAAAATTCAAGCCTTGTAACGCTGGCTGCGTTGCGCCATGATAGGCTTTAGAAACATTTGAGAACTTAATCACAATTTTTCCTTATTCTTTTTATTCTTCTTCATGAACGAATAATGCCTCAATAAATTCTTTGGCATTAAACTCACGTAAATCTTCAATTTTCTCGCCCACACCAATATAACGAATCGGCAGCTTGAATTGATCAGCGATAGCAAAAATAACTCCGCCCTTAGCCGTACCGTCTAATTTAGTGAGAGAAATACCGGTGAGACCGACCGCTTCATCAAATAATTTGGCTTGGCTGATGGCATTTTGCCCGGTGCCAGCATCCAAGGTCAGCATGATTTCATGCGGTGCGCTTTCATCGTATTTTTTCATCACGCGCACAATTTTCTTTAACTCATCCATCAAATTATTTTTATTTTGCAAACGTCCGGCTGTATCACAAAGCAATACATCATATCCTTTAGCTTTTGCAGATTGAATAGCATCAAAAATAATTGCTGCAGAATCTGCACCTTCATGTGATTTTACAATATCAGCTCCACTTCGTTTAGCCCAAACATCAAGTTGGTCAATAGCTCCTGCTCTAAATGTATCTCCCGCAGCTATTAAAACCTTTTTTCCTTCTTTTTTTAAGTTATGAGCTAACTTTCCTATAGAAGTAGTTTTCCCCACACCATTCACTCCAACAAACAAAAATACTGATAGTTCTTTTTCTGGAGCGTAATTTAAATCTGCTTTAACTGTACCCTCCATGTAAATATCAACCAATTTTTCTATAATCATCTCTTGTAGTTCACTTGGTTCTTTTAAATTTCTTCGTTGTGATTCTTCTTTTAAATAATCCACTAACTCTAATACCGTGTTATAACTAACATCTGATTGAATTAATAGTTCTTCTAAATCTTCAAAAAACTCTTCATTAATTTCTCTATATGAGCTTATTAAATTATTAAGTGCGTTTGAAAAACTATCACGTGATTTTTTCAAACCTTTTTTAAATTTTTCTGTTACTAACTGAGTCTCGACAAATTCTTCATATTCATCAAGCGAAATTAGTTCTTCATTTAGCTCTTCTTTAGCAGAAAATTTTTCTTTTAATCTTTCAAAAAAGCTTGCCATGTTATTCTCCTTTTTCTTTTTCAAAAAATAGGGAGATTCTTCCCCCTATTCTTATCTTCATTTCTTATTTATGCTTC
>NZ_CALJRX010000324.1 GCF_937976265.1 uncultured Haemophilus sp. | reverse complement strand
TACTCTCGGTTTTTTCTTGTTTTTTATCTGTTTTAGAAACGGCTTTTTCAGCTTCAACAATCTTGCTGTTTTTTCCTTTGTTATCGGCTTTGGCTTTATCATCCGATTTAGGTTTTTCTTCTACCTTTTTGCCTTTGCCGTTATCAGGAATTTTAATGGTTTCATTCAACCAAAGTTCTTTACGTTTTAGTTTATTTAATTCAATAATTTCACTGACTTTCACATCATATTTGTTCGCCAGGCTACCAATGCTTTCACCTGGTTTCACTTTATGACGGACGCCGCTGTCTTTAACGCTAGAAGTGCGGTCTGATTTTTCGCTGTTTTTCTCTTCTTTTTTAGTTGGTTCTTCCGCTTTCTTGCCTTTGCCATTATCAGGAATCTTAATGGTTTCATTTAACCAAAGTTCTTTGCGTTTCAGTTTATTTAACTCAATGATTTCACTGACTTTGACATCATATTTGTTTGCTAGGCTACCAATGCTTTCGCCTGATTTCACTTTATGGCGAATACCGCTATCTTTCACATTGGAAGTGCGGTCTGATTTTTCATTATTTTTGTCGTTTGATTTTGTAGATTTGCTGTCTTGCTCATCACTAGGTGGAACAGCAATCGCTTTTAAATTACCATTGCGATAAGCGACTAAGCCTTCATAAATCATGTAAGCAATACGACGACGATAAGCAATGGTATTCAGTTTTTGTTCTTCTTCCATATTGGAAAGGAAACCTGTTTCCACCAGAACAGAAGGAATATCGGGTGAACGCAATACGCCAAGGCTCGCATGTTGTGGCGTGCTACGACTTAATGAAGTCACACGAGCAAAACGACGTAGAATGCTGTTACCAAGTTCATAGCCTGTACGTTGGCTGTGACCAAATTGCAGGTCGAGTACAGTTTGATCTAAATATTTGTCATTGTTATTGGAAAGTACTTTACCGGCTCCGCCTAAAAGCTCAGAGCGTTTTTCATCGTCTTCTAACCATTGACCCATTTCATCGTTGGCACGGCGATTGGATAGCACCCAAACAGATGCACCACGTTGGTCTGCATTAAGAGAGGAGTCGGCATGGATAGACACAAGGAAATTTGCTTTGTATTTACGTGCAATTTCAGAACGTTCTGGCACAGAAATGTAGTAATCGCTACTGCGTGTTAAAACACCTTTGAAATTAGGATCTTTATCTAATAAGGCTTTTAATTCTCGCGCGATAGAAAGGGTGACATTTTTTTCATAAATGCCGAGATTTTTTCCGATAGCACCGGGATCTTTACCACCGTGGCCGGGATCAATGGCAATTGTCCATTGTGGTGCGGCAAATACGGTAGTAGAAATTAGAGAAAATATTCCAAAAAGAAACGAAAATTTTGCTTTCATGTAAGTCAGTTTTATAGTTGTGTCAAAATATGCTCGCCCACTGGATTTTGAGCAATTAGCGTAATGTTGCGAGCATCATCGTAATAATCAATATTCACCAGTAAATCAGCCTCAGGCAAAATGCCCTCACCTTTTTCTGCCCATTCGATTAAGCAGATGCAATTTTGGCTGAAATAATCACGAATCCCCATAAATTCCAATTCTTCAGGATCGGCAAGACGATATAAATCAAAGTGATAAATCATTTTTCCTGCAATGCTATATTCTTCCACTAACGTATAAGTAGGACTTTTGACATTGCCTTGGTAGCCTAAACCTTGCACCATTCCACGAGTCAGGGTGGTTTTTCCCGCACCAAGATCGCCATTAAAATAAAGCACAATAGCGTTATCTTTCGGTTGTTTTACAAGCACTTCTGCGAGTTTTTTACCAAAACGGAGCATCGTGCCTTCATCAGGAATGTATTGGGTTAATTCGGTCATTCTTAGAGTGATTTTTTAGGTTAAAGTTTCTGGGGATTTTATCGTATTTTGAAGGGAATATGTAGGGAAAATACAATAAAAAAATCCGCTGCTTTTCAGCAACGGATTAAGAATTTGGAGCGGGAAACGAGGCTCGAACTCGCGACCCCGACCTTGGCAAGGTCGTGCT
>NZ_CALJRX010000323.1 GCF_937976265.1 uncultured Haemophilus sp. | reverse complement strand
CAGTCAATTTCATCCGCATTACCAGTGCAGTACGTATTTATATAAATACTAGTACTTGTACTGTACTGTGAAAAACCTGAGTTCCCTTTTGGAACTAAGCCTGAAATCAATGACTTATCATCATTTTGGGTACTGAGTTCCCTTTTGGAACTCTGTTTGATTTTACTGAGTTCCATTTTGGAACTAAGGTTATTTTTACTGAGTTCCCCTGTTTTTTCACTGAGTTCCTTATTGGAACTTAGTAAGTTTTCTTGAATAAATGTTGATTCTTCTTGCTCTGAAATATCCATTTTTGGACGTTTTTGATAGTCTTGAAGGCGAGCTCGCATCCAGTCAATGTGAGAAATATAATGCCACTGAGTATTATCCGAGAGCAGGTTTTCTACAATATGGTTTGCTACACCTCGCACAAAGTTATCTCGATGCTGAATGGATTTTTCAAGGAGTGCGATGTAATCATGGTTTAATTGAATCGTATCAATGATTGGCATAGGTTCATCATGAAGGATGTAAAAATTACCCAATACTTGACCTTGCTCATTACGTACAGTTTCACAAAGTGTTAGCCAACGAGTTAATCTAAGTAATAACAACGTTTGGCTAACTAGCTTACGCGAGAGTTCTGCTTCATCATAAGGTTTATCTGAAAGTAATTTTGCAAGCACTTCGTATGATGGGAACATGCCTGATTGAAATTCTCTTGCTTTGTATTTTATAAGTTGCCATGCCAATTTTGCTCTTGATGTTAAATAAGGATCAAATAGCAAACGGGTTGGAACTGTTTCATGCTGGTTGCCAAAAAAGAGCAACCCATGCTCTTGTAATTTTGTTTCCATAATTTAATTCTCTCTGAGAATATTTCATTTTTATTGTTGCAATGTGCTTAAACATCTTTACAATAGCCAATGAACTTTCCCAAGTTCCTTACTAACGATATGAATAACGCCCAACTTAACGTAACGCACTAGGTTGGGCGTTATGTTTTTTAAGCTGCATTCCAGCGGCTAACAAGTTTCCAAATTTCAGTTAAATTAATACCGGTTTCTTCCGCAATTAAAATTAACAGCTCTAGTCCTTCTGTTGATTCAATTGTTTGAACATCACCTTTATGCTCTTGCCATAAGTCCCAAATTAATTTTTCTTCCTCTTCGGTTGCAGCTGGCTTACGTCCCATTGGCTCTTGTTTTCCAAGTAAACTACGACGAGCTGATACTTTTGAGGTAGTTAAGCCAAAGTAGGAATTGAGCATTTGAATGGATGCGCCTAACATTAATGCGCGATCAATAAGGCGACGTTCTTGTGACGACATGCGTACTCGAGCCACTAATCGCCAAAATGCATCGTGATTAATTTCAACTTTGGCAAAGGGAGCTTTGGTGTTAGCCAGTTCATAAACTTCCTCTGTGCTGAGTTTTTCAATTTCTTGCAATTCTTGTTTTGAGAAACCATAGTTCCGGCAAACATTGATATTGCCTTCTTGTAAATTAACCAAAATCTCATTCAATACCACTTGGTTTAAATTGCTGAACATGCTCATTATGCATCTCCTTCTGAACGAATATAGCGAACGAGGCGAATTAAACGGAATAATTTAACTAGCGTGGTATCATCAATTTCTTGAGTATTGAGTAAATATTCCGGTAATAAGGTGAAAGATGTTTGTGGGTGCACATCTGTTTGTAATAAATTTAAGAAGTCATAACACATCTGTGCTACACCGCTCACATCTTTATCTAATGGTTTTACGCGGTAAGTGTAATCAACAGGCTCTTTTACTACATGTTCAATGTAGTCAGTTAATCCAACACTTTCCGCAATATCGAGTGCTAGTGAATAAGCTTCTACTTTATGCTGACGACCAGGATAAATTTTCCAAATATCATCAACTGGTTGACGGCCTACGCAAGCAAAGCTTAATCCATTTTCTTCCGCACGTTGTTGACGTTGTTCTTGGATGCTCATACCTGGAGTAATGCCAAATTGTTGAGTTAAATTTTTAGCAAAATCAAAAGAAAGCCCTTCTGAATTAGCATTAGTTTCATCAAACTCTTCATCCTCTGTTTTATTATCTGCTTCATCCTCAAATGAAGGAGAAATTTCAACACTTGCTTGCTTTAATACTGGCGCAGGTATTGATTTTTTTTCAGTAGTAGTCATTTTTGGAGTAGTGACTACACTAGGTTGAGATAATGTATCTAATACGGTTTCTTGTGGCTGTGGTGTATTAAACGCTTGAACATCTTGGATGCTTTCTTGTACGCTTTGTTGTATTTCGTGTTGTTTTTGCGCCATTTTCTTGAATTTTTGCTCATCGAGATCAATTTCAAGGTAAAGGACTTCATAACTTACACGATCACCTAACATAGATGACATTTCATCAATGAGATGGTCTTGGAATACTTTGATATGAAACGGTTGGTCATCATTACAACGAGCTAGGCTGTGTCCCCAAATTTCATCAAAGGACATGTCCAATTCAAATTGATAATTTTGCCAAATGGCTAAGGCGTTATTACGAATCGCAAGCAATTTATCAATTGGCGCATGTCCCAGCCCATTAAATAGCACATCAGGAATGTATGGGTATAGGAAATTAATACAGCGTTCCATTTTTGCTACTGTTGTATTAGCAATAATGTATCCATCATGTTCTAACTCACTTGAAAGCTCGCGAGAAGAAAGGGATTTTCCTAACTTTTTCTCGTAGTATTCTTTGGCTTGCTGAATACCTAAGGCTTTCTCAATAAAGGTTAAGTCTGCACGGGTATCATTTTCAATTAAATGACCAATAAGCAAATCTAATTCCGCTTCTACACTATCAGCACTTTCACCTTTCCAAGGTTTATATAAGCATTCAATAGACCAAAAACGTTGATCTTGAGTCTCTGTAAACAGTTCTTTTAATGCTTGAATACGAGTATTCCCACCGTCAGCGATGATATAAAAAGGTTCGCCAGGTCGTTGAGTGATATTTGGTTTATGATCAAGACCACGACGACGAATTGACTCTTTAATCATTTCAAAGTTAGGATTACGTGTCTTACGAGGGTTGTGTTCATAAGGGCGTAATTTATCTAACGTAACGGTAATGTATTTAGATTGCGCAGGATAATGTGTTGCTGTTGTTGTTTGATAAGCAGCAGACTGATTATTAATAGGTTGAACATTTAATCCTTTCGCAATCGCGTCTAATTGACTTTGTTGTTTTTTATTTTTAGCAATAAATGGATTATTCATAATATCTATCCTGTGTCGTTAAATTCTCAAAAATGCTGTATTGACCTTGAAACAGTGTTTTTACTGTGGCTAACGGGCCATTACGCTGTTTACCAATGATGATTTCCGCAATGCCTTTATCTTCTGTGTCAGGGTTATAGATTTCATCTCTATAAAGATGAATGATGACATCAGCATCTTGTTCAAGAGAGCCGGAGTCACGTAAGTCGGCATTGATTGGACGCTTATTAGCTCGATTTTCTAAACCTCGGTTTAGTTGAGATAATGCATAAATTGGGCATCCAGTTTCTTTGGCTAATTTCTTTAAATCATTGGATATTTCGGCAAGTTCTAAATTGCGATTTTCAGTTTTATTTCCAGTTCTCATTAGTTGGATATAATCAATGAAAATCGCTTTAGGTTTGCCGTATAGACGAGTGTTTTTACGTACTTTGGCGCGTAAACGATGAGGTGTTAAAGAAGCTTCATCATCAATTAACAAACGACCTTTCCAGTCTTTTTTAATTGTCCCCATTGCATTAGCAAGGCGAGTCCATTCTTCCTCTTCAAGCTCAGTCGCTTGACGAATAGATTGCAAGCTGACGCGAGAGCGCATTGCCATAAAACGTTCTAATAGTTGATCAGCGGGCATTTCTTGACTGTAAAATTGGATAGGGCTGTCAGGAAATTTATCTAACGTACTTGCGGCAATCGTTTGTGCAAAGGTTGTTTTACCCATTGCTGGACGAGCTGCAATAATGATAAGTTCTCCTGGTTGACCGCCTGTTGTTGCTCTATCTAATTCAATAATGCCTGTTGGTGTTCCACTAACTGGATCGGCATTAATAGAGGACGTTTCCATGCGAGAAAGGATTCGCTCGAAACTTGCATTAAGATCAGCAACACCATCCGTCTCTTGTTCGATGACAATATTGGTATATTGCTTATCAACACTTTCCTCAAAAGAAGTTAATTCAATTTCATCTTTTGAAGATTGCATTTCAGTTACAATAAACTGGCCCAGGGTCAAAAAACGACGTTGTTTGCTATAACGAGAAATAATCTCAGCATACGCAGTGATATTTGATGCCGAAGGAGTATTGTGAATAACTTCTGCTAGGTATGCTAATCCCCCTATCTGATCAATCAGTTTTTTATCTTTGAAATACTGCTCCAAAGTTAAAATATCAGCGGGTTTTCCTTGTGTTAATAGATGGCTAACACCTTCAAACAATACTTTATGAGCTGAGACATAAAAATCATCAGAGCGCAGTAAAGTTGCGATCTCATCAAATTTGTCATTATCAATAATGAGAGCACCAATGACCGCACTTTCCGCTTCAATAGAAGCAATAAGTTTATCAGTCATATTAGCCTTCCTTTTTCATTGGTTTATCAAAAAGTGTTTTAAATTGAGGGAGTAACAAGCAACACAGTTCTTTGATAACAGGATATTCAGCTTGGCTATGGCGATAAACTGGCAATGAATAAGTTGCAGCTTCTCTATATGCCACATGCGCAGGGATTGAAAAATCAAGGAAGGTTTTGCTTTCATCAAAATTGGTTTCAAAGAGTACGTGTAATTGATTGAGTACAAATTTCACGTCATTAGTATTATCAACGCAATTTGCGATAGCTTTGAGAGGTGGTAATTTGAAACCAAATGATTCAAAGGTTTCTAAATCTTGATACATTCCGATAGTTCCACGGATAAATTCTTTCGCAGAAAGAATGTGTGGAAGAATAGGGCAGAATAGGATGTCAGCTGCTAAGACAGACATATCGACAGTAATGTCTCTAGTACCTCGAGTATCAACCACAATAACATCATAATTATCAATGTTTTTAATTAAGTGACTAAATCGAATTGCACCATCAGGGGCATTACGTAGAGTTTGACTTACATTGTTTGATGGGTCATTTGATTGAATTAAATCCAAATTAGGAATGGATGTTTTTGAAATGATATGGGAAGGTTCAATATCACGACGGGTTAAAAACTCATAAATACCACCGGGAGCTTCTTCAGTTAAAGCATAATAAGAGCTTAAGGTTGGTTGAGTATCCGTATCAATAAGAAGAGTTCTTAAACCGTGGTCAGCGCAGAACGCCCCAATATTGGCAGCATTTGTACTTTTTGCAGAACCGCCTTTAGTACAAGCGACAGTAATAATATAAGGTTTTTTAGAAACAGAAGAGAAGTCCATAATTCCTCACCTAACGATAATTAAAAATTAAAGTTAAGTATTGGACTAGGTACTGATTATTGGTTTGGAATTAGATGGTGCCCGAAGCCAGACTTGAACTGGCACGCCTCGAAAGGCGAGGGATTTTAAATCCCTTGTGTCTACCGATTCCACCACTCGGGCAAATTGGAGCGGGAAACGAGGCTCGAACTCGCGACCCCGACCTTGGCAAGGTCGTGCTCTACCAACTGAGCTATTCCCGCGTTTGCTTGTTGCCAAACAACGGGGCGTATTTTACGGATTTATCGTATTGTGTCAAATAAAATTCGTAAAAAAATTTTTTGATTGGTCAAAAATAATTCAAAAATAAAAGGTGCGATTAAAATAACCGCACCTTTCATTTAAAATTTAGCCAATTCTATAATTCAATGCTATCTAACAAGCTGCCTTTTGCTGCTTTTAAGTATTGGAGCATTGACCAAACCGTTAAAATCGCAGCTAAATAGAGCAATACAATTGCTAGCGTTTCCATATACACATTATATCGCCAGAGTAATCCACCTAAAGCTAGTATTTGAGAGGTAGTCTTTACTTTCCCCATCCATGAAACGGCTACTTTATTACGTTCACCCAATTCAGCCATCCATTCACGTAAAGCAGAGATTATGATTTCGCGTGAAATCATAATAATAGCGGGAATAGTAATCCAAAAAGAATGTTGATATTCCACAATTAATACTAGCGCAGTAATAACCATCACTTTATCAGCTACAGGATCAAGGAAAGCACCGAAACGAGTTGTTTGTTTTAATTTTCGAGCAAGATAGCCATCAAACCAGTCGGTGACACCAGCAATAAAGAAAATAAGCGTTGTAATAAAAGGTGCAGAAGGGATTGGCAAATAAAATGCCACGACGAAGAATGGAATTAAAATCACTCGGAGAATCGTCAGAAAAATAGGAATATTATATTTCATAAAAATAACCGCACTTTGGTTAAAGATACGTTCATTTTAAAGGATCTACAAAAATAAAAAAAGCCACTTAATGTGGCTTTTTCTTAAAAATTAAAGTTTGTCAGCGTTTTGTTTCAAGTATTTAGCAACACCTTCAGGGCTGTCTTTCATACCTTCTTTGCCTTTTTCCCATTGCGCTGGGCAAACTTCACCGTGTTCTTCGTGGAATTGTAACGCATCAACCATACGTAACATTTCATCGATGTTACGGCCTAATGGTAAGTCGTTTACGATTTGGTGGCGAACAACACCGTTTTTGTCGATTAAGAATGAAGCACGTAATGCAACACCTTCTTCTGGGTGTTCGATACCGTATGCTTTAGCAATTTCGTGTTTAACGTCAGCTGCTAATGCATATTTAACTGCACCGATACCGCCGTTTTCAGTTGGGGTGTTACGCCATGCATTGTGAGTGAATTCTGAGTCGATAGAAACACCAACTACTTCAACACCACGTTTTTTGAATTCTTCATAACGGTGGTCGAATGCGATTAATTCAGATGGGCAAACGAAAGTAAAGTCTAATGGATAGAAGAATAATACCGCCGCTTTACCATTAACGTGTTTTTTGAAATTGAAGTTGTTAACGATTTCACCATTGCCTAAAACTGCAGAGGAAGTAAAATCTGGAGCTTGACGAGTTACTAATACCATAGTCATAATTCCTATATAAATGTTAATAAAAATTTTGCTAACGCAAAAACTCGGTCATTATTCTAAAAAAATTGACCGCACTTTAACAGCTGTTTTTATCTATTGAATTAATTAATATTGTCTAAGTTACAGGTGAAATATATGTCAGAACATCATACTTTATCAACCACACTGGTTCATGCCGGACGTAAGAAACGTTTTACTCAAGGTTCTGTTAACCCCGTGGTTCAACGTGCTTCTTCTTTAGTATTTGAGACTATTGCAGATAAAAAACATTGCACAAAAAATCGTTACAAGGGAGAGCTTTTCTACGGGCGTCGTGGCACGTTAACGCACTTTGCACTTCAAGATTTAATGTGTGAAATGGAAGGCGGAGCTGGTTGTTATCTTTATCCTTGTGGGGCCGCAGCGGTAACAAATGCTATTTTATCCTTTGTGGAAACAGGTGATCATGTCTTAATGACAGGGGCTGCCTATGAGCCGACACAAGATTTTTGCAATGTAATTTTGAAAAAAATGCATATTGATACGACTTATTATGATCCAATGATAGGTACTGATATTGCTAAACTTGTGCAGCCAAATACTAAAGTCTTATTTTTAGAATCACCAAGTTCTTTAACGATGGAAGTACCTGATATTCCTGCAATTGTTAAAGCGGTTCGAGCAGTGAGCCCTGACATCGTCATTATGATCGATAATACATGGGCTGGAGGCGTACTATTCAAAGCGTTAGAACACGGTATTGATATCTCTATTCAAGCAGGAACGAAATATTTAGTGGGGCATTCTGATATTATGATCGGTACTGCTGTGGCTAATGCTCGTACTTGGGATAAATTGCGCGAGCATTCCTATTTAATGGGGCAAATGGTTGATGCTGATTCCGCCTATACGACGGCTCGTGGCATTCGTACCTTAGGTGTGCGATTAAAACAACATCATGAAAGTAGTTTAAAAGTGGCCAAATGGTTAAGTGAACAACCACAAGTTAAAGCGGTTTATCATCCAGCCCTACCAAGTTGCCCAGGCCATGAAAACTTTAAACGTGATTTTACCGGCGCAAGCGGTTTATTCTCTTTTGAATTACATAAACGTTTAAATGATGAAGAGCTTTCCGCCTTTATGGATAACTTTGATCTTTTCACAATGGCTTATTCTTGGGGCGGGTTTGAATCGCTCATTTTATGCAATCAACCAGAAGAAATTGCGAAAATTCGCCCAGGTATTGAGCGTAAATTAACGGGGTCATTAATTCGAGTACATATTGGATTTGAAGATACTGACGAATTAATTGCCGATCTTCAAGCGGGCTTTGAACGAATCAAATAAGAAAGAGGGCTGTTTATGTAAACAGCCCTTATTTACTCAATCTTTGAGTTGATTTATCATAGTCAGCATTTTTAATAACTAGAGAAGAACAATGAAACATATTCATATTTTAGGCATCTGCGGGACCTTTATGGGTGGCGTTGCGATGATTGCCAAACAAATGGGCTATAAAGTAACGGGTTCCGATACCAATGTTTACCCACCGATGAGCACTTTTTTACAAGAGCAGGGCATTGAAATTATTCCCAATTATGATGTGGCTCAACTTCAGCCTGCGCCCGATATGGTGATTGTCGGAAATGCCATGAAGCGTGGTAACCCTTGTGTGGAATATGTTTTGGATAATGCCTTGCCTTACACATCAGGTCCTCAATGGTTACACGACCATTTATTGCGTAATCGTTGGGTGTTAGCGGTTTCAGGTACACATGGTAAAACCACGACAACGGGCATGTTGACTTGGATTTTAGAACAAAATGGGTTAAAACCCGGTTTCCTAATCGGTGGGATTGCGGGGAATTTTGGTACCTCTGCTCGTTTAGGGGAAAGTGAGTTCTTTGTAATTGAAGCGGATGAGTACGATACGGCGTTCTTTGACAAGCGTTCTAAATTTGTACATTACAATCCGAAAACCTTGATCATTAACAATATCAGCTTCGATCATGCTGATATCTTCGACGATCTTCACGCGATCCAGCGTCAATTCCATCACATGATTAGAACCATTCCTTCCACAGGACGCGTTCTTTCTTTTGCAAATGAACAAAGCGTGAAAGAAACACTTCATATGGGCTGTTGGTCAGAACAACAATTTATCGGTAAAGATAAAGAATGGTTTGCGGAACGTATTACCAATGATTGCTCTGAATTTGCTGTATTCCATCACGGTAAAAAAGTGGCTGAAGTGAAATGGAATATTGTCGGACAGCACAATATGCATAATGCTTTAATGGCGATTGCAGCGGCTTATCATGCGGGTGTCAACATTGAAGATGCATGTCAGGCATTGGGCAGCTTTATCAATGCAAAACGTCGTTTAGAAGTGAAGGGGGAAGTAAACGGTATTACGGTTTATGATGACTTCGCTCACCATCCAGAAGCAATTCTGGCGACACTTACGGCGTTGCGTGACAAAGTAGGTGGTGGCGTACGTATTCTTGCCGTATTAGAGCCTCGTTCAAACACCATGAAAATGGGCGTGCATAAAGATGAAATTGCACCAGCACTTGGACGTGCTGATGCGGTGTTTATGCTACAACCAGATAATATTCCATGGGATGTGGCTGAAATTGCGGGACAATGTGTTCAACCAGCACATTACACAGGAAATATTGATAAATTAGTGGATATGATTGTGGCAGAAGCGAAACCAACGGATCAGATTCTCGTGATGTCAAACGGTAGCTTTGGTGGCATTCATCAAAAGATTTTAGATCGATTAAAATAATCTCAATGTAAAGTGCGGTCAAAAATGAGCGTGTTTTTTACCGCACTTTTTATCATCAAAAATAAGGAAATAGCATGGCTGATCCACATATTGAATCTCCAATGGATGTTTGGGATAAACTCACCGTCATTATTTATCGCACAGGCTTTGTGATTGCAGCATTTAGCATCTTAGCTTTAACTTGGTATCCTCAACAGGCTCAAATTGCCGTATTGATTGCAGCAACTTGTTGTGCATCATCGCTTCATATTTATTTAAAGCATTTCCGCTTAACATTTCAATTTGCCACGTGGCTTGCACTCTTATGTGCGCTTTTAGGTTGGCATGAATTAGCGTTAGGTGGTGCATTAGTAACGCTGGGCGGTTTATGTTTTAAAGAATACTTCTGTTTTAGAGTACCGCTATTAAATTTACAACCTGCATTTGTAGCCGCACTTTGGTTTGCTTGGGTATTTGAAGGGGGTTGGATTGCCCGAATTTTATCGTTGATTGTCGGCGGATTATTATTGATTCTTGCGGTTCAAAAATGGCGAATGCCATTGCATTTTGATATTGGCGATAAAACAAAATACCAAATCTAACAAGATTGATAGACAAAGGCATAATGTTTCACGACATTGTGCCTTTTTATTTCGATTAAATTTACCTTTATTTAAAAACGAAAAAAGCACCGAAATTTCGGTGCTTTGTAATTTGGTTGCGGGGGCCGGATTTGAACCGACGGCCTTCGGGTTATGAGCCCGACGAGCTACCAAGCTGCTCCACCCCGCGTC
>NZ_CALJRX010000322.1 GCF_937976265.1 uncultured Haemophilus sp. | reverse complement strand
GCACTTCGTCGTGGACGAAACAGTCTGGATTTCCCTGCGGAAATTGCGGAACTTCAAGGTTACTTTAAAGATAGCAATCCTGTTTCAGCTTATCCTTCCGCAGGCTTGAATATACCGTTTTATATTTTAGGATCTAGCACCGAAAGTGCGTACCTTGCGGCCGAGCTTGGCTTGCCTTATGCCTTTGCTTCACACTTTGCGCCACGCATGATGGAAATGGCGGTGGAGATTTATCGCAAAAACTTCAAACCCTCTACCTATCTTGCTGAGCCTTATGTCATCTTAGGTGTGAACGCGATTGTTGCCGAAACCGATAATGAAGCGAGACAACTGGCGACAACACAAACACTATTTTTCTTAAATGTGGTCACTAACGCGCAACAAAATTTACAACCGCCTTTGGTATCAGAGGAAGATGTTTGGAAAGCTCAAATGCACGCTCAAAAGAAACCGCACTTTGGCCCAGTCGATTTCGAGGAAATCTCGATTTACAACCAAGAGCGAGCCGTAGTGGAACAAATGACTGCTTGTTCGCTTATCGGTAGCCCTGAAAGCGTGGATTTTCAACTCAAGCAATTACGCGAACGGGTACATTTTGATGAAATTATGGCAGTGAGCTATATTTTTGATGAGCAAAAACAAGCCCAATCTTACACGATGTTGAAAGTGATTGTGGATAAGCAATCGTGAAACAAAAATGGCGAGATTATCTCGCCATTTTTTATGTCTGAACTATTTTTGCTAACAAAATCTCTTTCAGCCTGTTATACACCCACATCACCCGCTCTGCGACGATCGTTTGATATGGTCGGTATAAATAAAGCTGCCATTTTTGCTTTTCAATTTCGGGGAAGAGTTCCACCAATCGACCATTTTCTAAATAGGGATCACAAACGCTGTTTATAAGATAAGAACAAGTGCGCCCAGCGAGAGCTGATTGCAATTTGCTTTGTACGTCAGAGGCGAAGAATATCGCTCTGTTGGACATAAAACGTTGTTCAGCGTTGATTTGCCATTGCCAAATACGTTTCAGTTTGGGGTCAATCAAACCACTCAGCGGATAATTTTGGGCTAAATCTTGCAAATCTTTAGGGAAATCCAATCGCTTGAGTAAGGCGGGCGAGGCGACAATTTTTTCCGAAAAAGTGCAGATATGCTGCGCCACCCAATCCAACTCAGGTTCTTGGCAAATTCGCAAGCCAATGTCAATTTGGTCATCCACACTTTTAAGTTTATCAATTGCCCACCCGCCAATCAATCGCAATGTCGGAGTAGGGTTCAAGTGCAGTTAATAATTCAAACAGAATTTCATCGTTATAAGGCATTGGTGGCAGGGTAATCCGCACCACACCTTGCATTGCTTTTTCTTTTACATTGTTTTTAGCAAATAGCCGTTCGCCTTCCGCCAAATATTGTGTCGCTTTCGGCAAAAATTGTTCGCCAAATTCTGTGAGCTTAATATTTCGCGTGTTACGTTTAAACAGACTTTCGCCTAATAAATTTTCGAGATCGGCGATCATTCTTGTGACAACTTGGGGCGAAACGGCGAGTCTCTGTGCGGTTTCACGAAAATTAAAGGTTTCAGCAGCGGAGCAAAAATAGCGAAGGGCTTCTAATTTATTCATTATTATTCCTTTTTTCAGAATAGTTTATTCTTATTTTATTGATTTTTAAATCAGAAGACTAGGGTTACACTGTATCTCGTTACAACAAACAACACTTTTTTTAAATTCCTTTTTAACATAGGAGAACAACATGATAGATTTAAAAAAAACTGTAGTAGACCGCGCAGAACACAATGCATTTTTTCCTTCAGAATACTCTTTGAGCCAATATGTGGCGAAAAAAACCGATTTTGACGGTTTCAAATTTGATAAACCTTACACAGGCGGCAAGCACAAAGTATTGATGGTGGCTTCTGACGAACGCTATTTGGAAATGAAAAACGGCAAATTATTTTCAACGGGTAACCACCCTGTTGAAACCTTGTTGCCCATGTTGCACATTCACCATGCGGGATTTGAAATCGAAGTGGCGACCTTATCAGGCAACTCAGTCAAATTTGAAATGTGGGCGATGCCGACCGAAGATAAAGCGGTAACGGATTTATACGAAACTTACTTGCCAAAATTCAAAAATCCACACAAATTAGCAGATATTTTGGTGGAAGTCACTGCGGAAGATTCACCATACTTGGGCGTATTAATCCCAGGCGGTCATGCAGCATTACACGGTTTACCATTCAGCACCGACATGAAAGCCGTCGTTATCGAACCGATGCCTTTGATTTGCTCCGCCCCATTGGTCTTGGCGCAGGTTAGTGGCGGCGGAGACGAATTGCTGAATCAGCCAGCCGTTTGCGCCGTGGATTTCTACGCCGTCCAAGCCTGCGTCGAGCGCGAGTTCGGCGGCATGGGCAAAGTGCTGCACCATTTGCGCCACTTCGTCGCTGCTCATTTCGCGCACGCGCCCGTAAGCGCTGGGGGCGACGGCGCCGAGTCCGCGCGTCATCAGCGGATTGGCACGGCTGCCCGCGTGGGCGATTTGGGCGACGATTTTCGCGCCTTGTTCGTGTGAAATGGCTGTGTATTCGCGCAGGGTGGGTAGGTGGCTTGCGTCAAAAGCGTTGGGCGACGGAAAACCGATGCCGGTCGGATGCACATTGGTAAACGGCATCACAAACAGCCCGAAGCCGCGAAAACGGTCGCGCCAGAAATTACGGGCGGCGTCGGTCAACCCGCCGTTGGCATCGGATTCGTAAATCGTCAGCGGCGCGACGACAAAGCGGTTTTTGATTGCCACGCCGTTGTTCAGGGTATACGGCGCAAACATCGGGGCGTAACGCGGGTTCATTTTTTGGCGCCTTGTGTTGGGTTAAAGGCCGTCTGAAAGCGGGTTCAGACGGCCTTTTTTGCATTTGTGTTGAATCAAATACAGTTATTCAAAATCAG
>NZ_CALJRX010000321.1 GCF_937976265.1 uncultured Haemophilus sp. | reverse complement strand
AATGATTGCAAAAGATCAGTTGTTAGATTTCTTGAAAGGACAAATTAAAGCTTAATTGAGTCTTTGATGATTAAAAAGGAGATTGAGGCACATACTTCAATCTCCTTTTTCATTATTGATTAGTAATTGCTTGAGGTATTAGCAGAAACACCCGTTACAATCGCAATGCCTGCGCTTGCACCAATTCGAGTAGCGCCCGCTTCAATCATCGCTAGTGCGGTTTGAGTATCACGAATACCGCCAGAGGCTTTCACACCGATGTCGCCCACCGTTTTCTTCATTAATGCCACATCTTCTACGGTTGCCCCGCCTTTATTGAAACCCGTTGAGGTTTTAACGAATGCCACACCCAATGCTTTACAGAGTTCACAGGCTTTTACAATTTCTTCTTTGGTGAGTAAGCACGTTTCTAAAATCACTTTAAGCGGCACGCCATGACAAGCGGTTAATACAGCTTGAATGTCGTCTTTTACGGCATCCCATTTATTTGATTTTATCAAGCCGACATTAATCACCATATCGATTTCACCCGCACCCGCTTTGATGGCTTCTTGGGTTTCAAACGCTTTGACTGAGGATAAGTTGGCGCCAAGAGGGAAACCAACAACCGTACAAATTTTGACGTTTGAGCCAGCGAGTTTTTCTTTGGCTAAAGGAATATAACCTGAATTAATGCAGACGGAATAAAATCCGTATTGAATGGCTTCATCACAGAGTTTAAGAATATCCTGCTCTGTTTTTTCAGCAGTAAGGGCAGTGTGATCAATATATTGTGCTAATTGTTTACTATCCATATTTTTTCTCCTTATGAAATGATGTGGTTATCATAGCAAAATATCTGTAATTTTGACCGCACTTTTCTGATCGATTACAATCCATTTATCCTAGAGCATGAAATTTTATTGTGAAACTGAAGACATTATTAAAAAATGCGATTTCGCTCTTGCTGACGTTGATTATCGTCAGCAGTATTCTCGATTTTATTCGTAAACCCAATATTCCACCTGAAATCAATGCGACGGCACTTTATGATTTACAGGGAAATGCCTTCTTTTTACCCCAATTAGATCAAGCTAAGCCGACAATCATTTATTTCTGGGGAAGTTGGTGCGGCTATTGTCGTTATACTTCGCCTGCGATTAATTCTCTTTCAGAAGAAGGCTATCCGGTAGTCTCTGTCGCGCTGCGTTCAGGGTCAAATAAGGACGTGGAAGATTATTTACAAACGCATCACTATCAGTTTACAACGGTGAATGATCCTCAAGGCAAGATTGCGGATCAATGGCAGGTGAATGTGACGCCGACGATTATTATTTTAAATAAAGGAAAAATGGATTTGGCCACAACGGGCTGGACAAGTTACTGGGGCTTAAAAGTGCGGTTGTTTTTCACAGAGTTTTTTGGCTAAGCAGTACAAAATCTATTACAATACACAGACTTATTTTAAAGAGGACAGAATTATGATTATCGTAACAGGTGGCGCCGGTTTTATCGGCAGTAATATCGTTAAAGCATTAAACGATATGGGACGCAAAGATATTTTAGTGGTGGATAACTTAAAAGACGGGACTAAATTCATTAACTTAGTGGATCTTGATATCGCAGATTACTGCGACAAAGAAGACTTTATTGCGTCTATTATTGCTGGCGATGATTTAGGTGAGATTGATGCCGTATTCCATGAAGGCGCTTGCTCAGCGACCACTGAATGGGACGGTAAATACATCATGCACAATAACTACGAATATTCAAAAGAGTTATTGCATTACTGCTTAGATCGTCAAATTCCGTTCTTGTATGCATCAAGTGCGGCAACTTATGGCGACAAAACTGAATTCCGTGAAGAGCGTGAATTTGAAGGCCCATTGAATGTGTACGGTTATTCTAAATTCTTATTTGACCAATATGTGCGTGAGATTTTACCTGAAGCAAAATCACCAGTATGTGGTTTCCGTTATTTCAACGTGTATGGTCCGCGTGAAGGCCACAAAGGTTCAATGGCGAGCGTGGCATTCCACCTAAATAACCAAATCCTGAAAGGCGAAAATCCAAAATTATTTGCTGGCAGTGAACACTTCCGTCGTGATTTCGTTTATGTAGGTGATGTGGCACAAGTCAACATTTGGTGCTGGCAAAATGGCATCTCGGGTATCTTCAACTGTGGTACCGGCAATGCAGAGTCTTTCGCTGAAGTGGCAAAAGCGGTGATTAAATTCCATGGTAAAGGCGTAGTGGAAACCATTCCATTCCCAGATCATTTGAAATCTCGCTATCAAGAATATACGCAAGCAGATTTAACGAAACTCCGTGCAACTGGCTACGACAAGCCATTTAAAACCGTAGCGGAAGGTGTGGCTGAGTATATGGCGTGGTTAAATAGTAAATAATAAAACTCGGGCGGATAGTTTCCGCCCACTAACCTCATATTTTTACCGTTTTTTCCTGTTTTATAATAATCCAAGGAAATTCCATCATGGCGCAATCTAATTTTGATTTTCTGCAAGCTTATCCGACGCTGTTTAGCCTAGCCTCCAATGCGGAAAAATACTTCTGGCACGACCCGAACACCGCGTTAATCAAAACCCGTCAATTTGCCGAGCTCATTGCAAAAACCATTGCCGTACATTACCGCATTGCCGATGGCAATTCGTTAACCCAAAACGATTTACTTCGAAAATTTAAATATGATCTCGATCTTGATCAAGACATTCTGACTCTCTTTCACCATTTACGCAAACAAGGTAATGATGCCACACATAATTATGAAAGTGATCGTAAATCGGCGATTCAAAGTATTGTATTAGCTTGGCAATTGGCCGTGTGGTTTTACCGCACCTTTTCCGACGAGCAGGAAGAATTTGAGCCAGAACCTTTCAGCCAGAACATTTTGCAGGTACAGGGCAAAGCGGATAGTGCAGAAAGCCAGCAAAGTGCGGAGGAAAAATCCAACGTTTTCCGTGAACAACAGGAACAACAGCTACGCGAAAAATATGAAGCGGAACTGAATGCATTGCGCGCTGAACTGGCACAACAAACGGAAAAACAAAAACAGGCCTACCAATCCAAGCTGAATCAGCGTTTAGCCAACAGCAGAAAGAAACGGGATTTAGACGAAAAACAAACCCGTCTGTTAATTATCGATCAGCAATTGCGTGATGCCGGTTGGGAAGCGGATTCGGAAAATCTGGTTTACGCCAAGGGCGCACGCCCTGAAAGGGGGAAAAATAAAGCGATTGCGGAATATCCTTGCGGTCGGGAACGTGCAGATTATGTGCTATTTTGCGGTTTAATGCCGGTCGCTGCCGTAGAAGCCAAAAAAGCCAATACGGATGTTGCTGGTAAGATTGGGCAAGCAGAACGCTATGCCAAACATATTGAGATAAAGGACATCAAAGCGCCTTGGGAGCTTTGTAAACGCACCGTGGCATGGGCAGATGACGAAGAAGGGCATTATTTGCTTCCCTTCGTGTATTCCTGTAACGGGCGCGCCCTCACCAAACAAATCGCAGAAAAATCCGGCACATGGTTTCGGGACGTCCGCCACCATTCCCACTTAAAACGTCCGCTCAATGCATTCCACTCACCACAAAAATTACTGGAAATGCTACGCTCTGAACCAGAGGCGGCGCAAGAAAAACTGGAAAAAGAACCGGTCGATTACTTAAATCTGCGTTACTACCAAATCAATGCTATTCATGCAGTAGAAAACGCGCTCTCCCTCGGAGAACGTGAAATTCTGGTAGCGATGGCTACCGGCACGGGAAAAACTCGTACCATTGTCGGTTTAATTTATCGTTTACTGAAAGCCGAACGCTTTAACCGCATTTTATTTTTAGTGGATAGAAAATCCCTCGGTACCCAAGCGCATGATACCTTTAAGGAAATGCCACTAGAGCAGAATAAACCTTTGACTGAGCATTATAATTTAGTCTTAAACGGTGAAGTAGCACCAGAAACTAAAGTGAAAGTGGCCACCGTGCAAGCTATGGTGAAACAGTTGTTTTATTCTGATAACCCGCCGCCCATTGATCAATTTGACTGCATTATTGTTGATGAAGCACACAGAGGGTACACTCTCGATCAAGAAATGACAGATGCTGAATTGGAAATTCGCGATAATGCGCAATATCTCTCCACTTATCGTCGCGTGCTGGATTATTTCGATGCGGTCAAAATCGGCTTAACTGACACACCGGCAAAAC
>NZ_CALJRX010000320.1 GCF_937976265.1 uncultured Haemophilus sp. | reverse complement strand
CCGACCAACCACTTGGATTTGGACGCAGTGATTTGGTTGGAGCGTTGGTTAAAACAATATCCGGGAACATTGATTCTGATCTCGCACGATCGCGACTTTTTAGACCCGATTGTCGGCAAGATTTTGCATATTGAACAACAAAAACTCAATGAATACACGGGCGATTATTCTTCTTTTGAATTGCAACGGGCAACCAAATTGGCTCAACAGAATGCCATGTATCGCCAGCAACAACTGAAAATCGATCACTTACAGCGTTATATTGACCGTTTCAAAGCCAAAGCCACCAAAGCCAAACAGGCGCAAAGCCGTATTAAGGCATTGGAACGCATGGAAAAAATTGCACCGGCGTATGTGGATAATCCGTTTCATTTTGAATTTCGTGAACCGCTCTCCCTGCCAAGTCCTCTATTAATGATGGAAAACGCTTCTGCCGGTTATGGTTCGGGTGAAAGTGCGGTGGAAATTTTAAGTAAAATTAAACTGAATCTGGTGCCCGGCTCGCGTATCGGGTTGCTCGGTAAAAATGGTGCAGGGAAATCCACCTTAATTAAATTATTAGCAGGCGAAATCCCCCCGACCGGTGGTACAATTCAATTAGCGAAAGGCGTGCAGTTAGGCTATTTCGCCCAGCACCAATTAGACACGTTGCGTGCGGATGAAAGCGCTTTGTGGCATTTGCAAAAAATTGCGCCTCAACAAACAGAACAACAACTGCGCGATTATTTGGGTGGATTTGCTTTTCACGGCGACAAAGTGAATCAACCGGTGGCGTCTTTTTCCGGAGGCGAAAAAGCGCGTTTGGTGTTGGCGCTTATTGTGTGGCAACGCCCGAACTTACTGTTGCTGGATGAACCGACCAACCACTTGGATTTGGATATGCGTCAGGCGCTGACCGAAGCGTTGGTGGATTATCAAGGTTCTTTGGTATTGGTATCGCACGATCGCCATTTATTACGCAATACCGTGGATGAATTCTATTTGGTGCACGATAAACAGGTGGAAGAATTTAAGGGAGATTTAGACGATTATCAGAAATGGTTAACTGAACAAAATAGTCAATTGATATCCAAATCTAATGATGAAATTGAAGCTACAGAAAATGCTACTTCTAACCAAAATCGTAAAGAACAAAAACGCCGTGAGGCGGAATTACGTCAACAAACCGCGCCATTTCGTAAAAAAATTGTTCAGTTGGAAGACAAAATGGATAAGTACTCTCAACAACTTGTAGAAATCGAAAATCAGCTGTCGGATTCAGAGCTTTATAATGCAGAAAATAAAGAAAAATTAACCGCACTTTTGAATGAACAAGTGACGGTGAAAAAGTCGTTAGAAATAGTGGAAGCAGATTGGATGATTGCGCAGGAAACGTTGGAAGGAATGTTGAACCTTTAGATTGAGTTAGGGCGGAAAACTGCCGCCCCATTTTAAAGATATCTTACAAAATTGTTAGTAACTGAGAAAAATCATCGAATACCCAATCTGGGTTGGAATCGCTAATAGGCATGTTAT
>NZ_CALJRX010000319.1 GCF_937976265.1 uncultured Haemophilus sp. | reverse complement strand
GTGAATATTTTAGACACCGGTTTGGGCAATGACTTACCTACTGTGCGTGGCGTTGACGGGTCCGGCCCGGCGGTAGGTGCGGTGGCATTTTTTGCCGGTTCACGTCCAAGACTAAATATGCAAATTGACGGCAGAACGTCTAGCTATAACGAACTGGCGTTCGGTACAAAATCCCTCTGGGATATGAAACAGGTAGAAATCTATCGTGGCGCGCAAAGCTATGCCCAAGGGCGTAACGCCATTGCCGGTGCGGTGGTCATGACCAGCAATGACCCAACGCAAGAATGGGAAGGTGCCGCGAAATTAAATATGGGAAATCATCGATTGGCACAAACGGCAGCCCTGATTTCAGGCCCTGTGGTGAAAGACGAGTTGGCGTTTCGTTTAAGCGTAGATCATCAACAACGGGAAACTGCTGTGGATTTACCGCATTACGATCCCGTCGGCAATCCGCGTTGGTTTAAAGCCACCAATACCCGCGCCAAATTACTGTGGACCCCGTCTGCCTTGCCGGATCTCTATAGCCGTTTAACGTTCAATCATTTAAACGCAAGAGCGCCACAAAGTGAAACGGAATTACAACCTAATTCACCACGTTACACGCCGGAACGCCCGGTATTCCAAACTCGCTCTGCCAGCACCATTTGGGACATTGGCTACCAACTCTCAGAGCATTGGAAATGGGAAAATAAATTGGTTTATACCCACTTTATTCACGATAGAAAAACAACTTCGCCATTCAACACCGCATTGCCGCCAAATCGTCGAGGTGTTCCGGCTCGGGTTGATGGCAATGAATTCCAAATTGAACCCATTGTAAAATACGAAAGCGAAAAATACCGTGGTTTATTCGGTTTGTTCTATTTCAATGCGAAACAAGATGAAAGTGTTACGATGCTCAACGGACGCATTGCTCGCACGCCGATTACGACAAATTTTAATGATAAAACGAAAACCAAGGCGGCCTTTGGTGAAATTACCTTTACGCCGGATATTCCGTTTGAATTGACGCTTTCTGCTCGCTATGAACAGGAACATCATCAGCGTAAAGGCAAAAGTGCGATGTTTTTCATCAATCGGGATAAAAAATACAATGTCTTCCTGCCAAAAGCAGACATTGCATGGAAAATTAACGATGATCAACGCTTAGGCTTTAAAGTAGGCAAAGGTTACAACCCGGGCGGTGCCGGTGTGACTTTCGGTGTGCCGTACACCAGCTATGAATATGACGCGGAATATGTCTGGAACTACGAACTTTATCATCGTTGGACATCCGCAGATAAACGCCTACGCATTAACAGCAACCTATTCTATAACGACTACAAAGACATGCAGTTACCGTTCACCCTTGGTCCAAATTCCATCGTGATCCGCAATGCCGATAAAGTCGTTACCTATGGTGCGGAAATCAATACCGAATGGCAGGCCATGGAGAAACTGGCACTCAATGCGGGCATCGGGATGTTAAAAACCGATATCAAACGTTATCCAAACAGCGGCATTGAAGGGAATAAACTCGCTCGTGCACCAAGTTTTAGTGGAAAAGTGGGGGCCAATTATCGTCTTCTTGACCATCTAGAAATTGGTACCAATTACAGCTACAACAGCAGTTATTATTCCACTGCCGACAACTTAGCCAATGGTAAAGTAGGGCATTATGACCAACTTGATGTTTATTTAGCGTACGACTTTAAGCATGCCAGAATCACGCTTTATGCCGACAACGTGCTTAACTTACGCAAAGATATCTTACTCGTACCGCGCTCTGGCGACATTACTCGTCAGCCGGAACGACAAATTGGGCTTTCTACCGAGTTAAGATTTTAAGCAATGAGTCAGCAACACCAACGAATTTGCCAACCTGTTGCCGCGCAATTACGCGCCTCAATGTGGTTGGCAACCTTCGCGCAAGGCTTAAAAATCGGGATTTGGCTTTTGATGATCCACATTGTGTTCACCGTCAGCCAATCTCTTACGTTTCCTTATTGGCAGATTTTCGCGCTGCTTGCCACGTCCATTTTGTATTACACCTGCAAAATTAAAGCGCACGACAAATCTCATTATGCGGCCTTTGAATTGGAAAAAATGCTACGCCAACAGCTTGCGAAAAAAATCAGTCAATTATCGTTAGGCAAAGTCAATGAAATCGGTTCAGGCGGTTTAACCAAAGTGCTGTGCGATGACGTAAACGAATTGCACACCTTTGTTGCCGATGCTCCGCCCCTTAAAGCGGAGGCTTATTCCACACCGATTTTCGTGTTGGCGGCATTGTTTTGGTTAAATTGGCAAATGGCATTGGCTGTGCTGATTTTCCTTGTCGTGTTGTTTACGATTCTGCAACGTTTAATGCAAAAAAGTCGATTGAATTATCGTGATTACGGTGCTGCAGTGAGCCAAATCAATAGCGCGATTATTGAATATATTCAAGGCATGAGCACGATTCGCACCTTTGATGCGGGACAAAGTTCGTACAGCCGTTTTAGCACCGCATTGGAAAATTTTAATCAGGTCATCTTCGCTTTTTTAGCCAAAGTGGGCGCACCAACACGTCTTGCCCGTTCTCTTTTTACACCAATGCCGATCATGTTGTTTTTGATCGTGTTAGGCGTGTATTTACACTCGCTTGCGCTGCTTTCCACCTTTGGCTTTTTTGCCTTTTTAGTGTTAGCCGCCGGGTTAATTGAAACCATGCATCCGTACATGGGACTGTTTCATTTGTTGGAACGCTCCCGCGCCGCCATTGAACGCATTAACGAAATAAAAACGTTGGAAAATGCCACCGCACTTTTGCCGTTACAAACGCCGAAGGGATATGCTGTTCAATTTGAACAGGTCAATTTCAGCTATGCTGCCGACAAAAATACGCTACAAGATATTGACTTTATTGTGCCACAAAATAGTTTTACCGCCATTATTGGCACTTCAGGCTCCGGCAAAACCACTTTACTCAATTTGCTGTTGCGTTTTTGGGATGTCGATAGCGGAAAAATCACCTTAGGTGGTGCGGATATTCGTCATATGGAACAGGATCAACTCATGAAATATTGTTCGGTCGTATTTCAGGATAATTTCTTATTTTCTTGCTCTATTGCCGAAAACATTGCTTACGGTATAGAAAGTGTGACGGAGGAAGCGATTATCAATGCCGCCAAACAAGCTCGTATTCACGACTTTATTATGACCTTGCCGGAGCAATATCAAACGAAAGTGGGTGAACGTGGACAATTATTGTCAGGCGGACAAAAACAACGTATCAGTATAGCCCGAGCCTTTTTACAAAATCGCCCGATTTTATTGTTAGACGAACCCACTGCCTTTTCCGATGCAAAAAACGAGGCGGATTTAATGCAGGCATTTCATGCGCTGATGCAAAATAAAACAGTGATCATGGTGGCGCATCGCCTGTCTAGCATTACCCAAGCCGACCAAATTATTTATTTAGAGAACGGCAAAATCATCGCTCAAGGCAACCACAAAGCCTTGTTGCAAGCCAATGTCGCCTATCAAACCCTTTGGGCAGAATATCAACAGGCAAAATCTTGGACGATACATTAGAGAATGTTATGCAATCTTACTTTAATCCCGAAACTCAACGCGTAAAAAGTCTGTGGCAAACTTATCACGCCTTATTTGCCGCTGCCCAACAGCAACAAAGCGCATTCTTACGCTGTCTTGCTTTTGCAGCGCTGTCTGCGACCTTATTCGGCGTGGCTATCGGCTTGCTGTATCCGCTGCTTTTGGCATTAGAACAAACTGAAGCTGGACAAAGTGCGGTCATTTTTTGGAGTATTTTGTGTGGCGTGCTTTTAGTCGCCAGTCTCCTTTTCCGTATTTGGGCGGAATATTATGACACCAAAGGCGATTCATTTTTGGCGACATATCAATTAAGACGTCAACTGGGCGAAAAACTCCGCCGCGTATCTCTTGCCGTCCTCAGTGGATTTCGTGCAGGCGAACTCAGTGCCGTTGCCATCCAAAGTATTAATGAAGCCACAAATTACGCATTCAGTTTAATCAGTATTCTAATTTACGGCATTTTAACACCGATGTCTGCCGCCCTTTGTCTTTGTTTCTTTGATTACCGCTTTGGGCTGCTGATCTTCATTATTTTTCCGCTTATCGTGCCACTTTATTTATGGCGGAGAAAAGCTTTCCGTCGTGGATTTAGTATTTTGGCAGAAGCTAATCAGCGACTTAAAGGCGAAACCATTGAGTTTGTGCAGGGGTTGGAAATACTGAAATCAACAGGGCAGACAGAAAACAAACAACATATTTTCAACCGTGTGATTGAAGATGTGGCAAACATTCAACGCATCGGCACAAAAAAAGGCGAACGCCCGAATTTGATCATTACCTCAAGCATTCAATTCAGCCTGATTGCCGTATTAATTATTGGCACATTTTGGGTGATTTCTGGTAGCGCCCATTGGGTATTGTTAGCCACAGTGTTGATTTTAATTGCACGAATTTCAGATGTATTGAACTTCTTTGTGCAAATGTCTTCGCTCTTAGAAATTTTTGTGATTAGCTGTGAAAAATTTGAAAAACTGATGGCATTGCCTGAATTGGCGGAAAATCATGGCAGCAGATTACCCACAGATTATCGCATTCGCTATGAGCATGTCCGCTTTGGTTATAATGCTGAAAAAACCATCCTAAACGACATTAATCTAGACATAAAACCTAACAGCCTCAATGCTTTTGTGGGCACCAGCGGTTGTGGTAAAACAACATTACTTCGATTGTTGTTGCGTTATGCTGATCCGCAATCAGGGCGAATTACGATCGGCGGTATCGATATTCGGGATGTTAGCCAAGAACAGCTCATGAGATTAATTTCTGTGGTGTTTCAAGACGTATATTTATTCCAAGACAGCGTATTAAATAACATCCGAATGGCAAAACCCAATGCTACTGATGAAGAGGTGATTCATGCCTGTAAACTTGCCCAATGCCACGATTTTATTCAGGCATTACCACAAGGGTATCAAACGCAAGTTAATGAAATTGGGAGTAATTTTTCCGGCGGTGAAAAGCAACGACTTGCTATCGCCCGTGCGATTTTAAAAGACGCACCGATTCTCATTTTAGATGAACCAACAGCATCGTTGGATAC
>NZ_CALJRX010000318.1 GCF_937976265.1 uncultured Haemophilus sp. | reverse complement strand
TCGCTTCTGCTTTTTTTGCATCGGCTTTCTTTTTCGCTGTTTTAGCTACGGTTTTAGGCGTAGTTGCTTTCTTGGCTTCTACTTTTTTAACTGCCGTTTTCACTGACTTGGTTTGAGTTGATTTTGCCGTATGATTTGGTGATGTTGCAAAGGCCAAAACAGGTAACAAAGCAAAAATCACTGCGAGTAATTTTTTCATCCGTTATTCTCCTTAAACAAAAAGTGCGGTCAAAATTAACCGCACTTTGAAATCATTTATAAATTAAAGATAGTAGTGTTCTACGTAGTTTAATTTATCGTCAAGTTTTAACACTAACGGTTGACCGGTTGGGATTTCAAAATCCATGATTTCCGCATCAGAAATACCGATGATGTGTTTTGCTAAAGCACGTAGAGAGTTACCGTGCGCCACCACTAAAACACGTTTACCAGAAAGCATTGCTGGTGCAATTTGATCTTCCCAGAATGGTAATGCGCGTTCTAAGGTTAATTTTAAGTTTTCTGCATTTGGTACCACATCAGATGGAATGTTCGCATAACGACGGTCATTATGTGCAGAGTTGGGATCTTTCGGATCTAAATCTGGAGGAGAAATGTCATAAGAACGACGCCAAATGTGGACTTGTTCGTCACCGTATTGTTCGGCGGTGGCTTTTTTATCTAAGCCTTGTAACGCACCGTAGTGACGTTCATTTAAACGCCAGTTTTTCACTTGCGGAATCCATAATTGGTGAGATTCTTCCAATACGATGTTACAGGTTTTGATTGCACGAGTTAAAACAGAGGTAAAGGCGATATCGAACTCATAGCCTTTCTCGAACAATTTTTTACCCGCTGCTTTTGCTTCTTCTACGCCGCGCTCGGTTAAATTTACATCACGCCAACCGGTGAATAAATTTTTTGCGTTCCACTCACTAAAACCGTGACGAATGAATACTAATTCCATAAGGATCTCCTAAGTATTAATAAAAAAATGAATGGCTCTGTTATAGCAAAAAATCGTTATGTTTAAAAGTAAAAAGGCAGCATTTACTGATCTTTCGCAAAAAATCGTCTATAAACTTTTAGCCACTCAAAAATAATGCTAGTATTTAAGCTTTATTCGTCCCTTAATTTCTCTCAAGTTTAGATGTATGCAGCAAAGCAATTGTAGAAAAAAAATCTTATCAAAACTGACCGCACTTTTTGCTTGCGGTCTGCTTGGCTTTTCATCTTTCTCGCAAGGCAACGATCTCACTCAAATTCAAAAACAAATTAAACAACAAGAATCGAAGATCGCCGAGCAAAAACGCGCACAAGCTAAACTCCAAGCCAGTCTTAAAGATCAAGAAAGCAAAATTAATAGCGTTGTCGGTGAATTACGTGAAACAGAATTAAGCTTAAAAGAAATCCGCAAGCAAATGGCGGAAACCGAAAAACAAATCAAACAATTAGAAAAGCAAGAGCGCGTACAAAAAGCGAAGCTCGCACAACAAATAGATGCCATTTATCGCTCAGGTGTCAATCCTTCTACCTTGGAAAGAATGCTTTCAGAAGATGCGAAAAAAGCGGAACGCATGAAAGTGTATTATCAGCACTTAAATCAAGTTCGCATCGATATGATTAACAATCTGAAAGCGACACAAGAGAATTTAGCGAAACAACGTGAAGCGATTTCAGGGCAACAAAAAAATCATCGCGATCAACTTTCTACGCAAAAGAAACAGCAGCAAGAATTACAAAAAGCGCAACAAGAACGCCAATCTACGTTAAATGAACTCAACAAAAACTTAACGAAAGATCAGAATAAGCTGGAAACGTTGAAAGCGAACGAAAATGCCCTTCGCCAAGAAATTCAACGTGCAGAACAAGCCGCTCGCCAACAAGAACAACGTGAGCGTGAAGCCCTTGCTCAGAAAAAACAAGCGGAAGAAAAACGGACCTCAAAACCTTATCAACCAACCGATCAAGAACGTAAGTTGATTAACAGCACCAGTGGTTTAGGTACCGCAGCTCGTCAATACAGTCGCCCGGTTTCTGGTCCGACATTACATTCCTTTGGTTCAATCCAAGCAGGCGAAGTGCGCTGGAAAGGTATGGTTATCGGCGCACCAATGGGTACAGCGGTAAAAGCCATTGCAAGTGGTCGTGTTATTCTAGCGGGTCATCTTAATGGCTATGGTTATATGGTGATTATAAAACACGGCGACAGCGACTTGAGTTTGTATGGTTTCAACCAAGCGGTATTTGTGAAACAAGGTCAGCTTGTGTCTGCGGGGCAAACCATCGCACAAGTGGGGAATACGGGTGAGCTCTCTAAACCGGCACTTTACTTTGGAATTAGCCGTAAAGGCGTGCCTGTGAATCCGGCTGGGTGGATTAAATAATGGCAAGGTTCTTTCAAAGTGCGGTCAAAAATACGATTATTTTTTCAACCGCACTTTTCTCTGCATTTACTTTTGCACAAGGCAAGTTAGCCATTGTGATCGATGACATTGGCTATCATCCGAAAGAAGATGCAGAAATTTTAGCGATGCCAAAGGAAATCTCTGTCGCCATCATTCCTGCTGCGCCCTATGCCAAAATTCGCAATCAACAAGCGAAAGCGCAAAATCACGATATTCTTATTCATATGCCGATGCAGCCGGTCAGCAATATTAAAATTGAGGAAGGTGGTTTGACTTTAGGCTTGTCCGAAGCGCAAGTGAATGAGCGAGTGAAAAAAGCGAAATCGATTGTGCCAAATGCCATTGGAATGAATAATCATATGGGCAGTGCAGCCACGGCCGATGCCACATTAATGACTTATTTAATGACCGCACTTCGCGAGCAGCATTTATTCTTTTTAGATAGTCGTACTATCGGAAAATCAGTCGCAGGGAAAATAGCAAAAGAACAAGGCGTACGTGTATTAGATCGCCACATCTTTTTAGATGACAGTGATAATTTAGCGGACGTGCAACGCCAATTTCAGAATGCCATTCAATATGCTCGTAAACATGGCACAGCCATTGCTATTGGGCACCCTCGTCCAAACACCGTAGCCGTATTAAAAGCGGGAATAAAAAATTTACCCGATGATATTCAATTAGTAGGTATGGGCAGTTTATGGCGAAATGAAAAAATCTTGCCACCTAAACCATTTATCTTAATTTTTAATGATATTCCTGCGCCAACTTCAGTGGCACCGTTTGAGCCAATCCCTTTATTGAGAGGCGTGCCGAGATAACAAAAAGAGCGGTTAGAAAACCGCTCTTTTTTATCGTTTGAATCTTACCTATCGACCATTTCGCTCAAAGAACAAGACGGTTGCTGCAACGCGTGAGTGAACGTTAAGTTTACGAAGTAAGTTACGGATGTGTACTTTAACCGTTTCTTCAGAAATGAAAAGTTGGCCTGCAATTTGTTTATTCGATAAACCTGTCGCGATTAAACGTAATACATCCATTTCACGATCGGTGAGTGAATCCATTGGATCAACGGTATGTTTGCGTTCTAAAAGAAGATTTTTAATCGAATCACTTAAAATCACTTCACCTTGTGCAATACGTTTAATTTGCTCAAGGAGCACATCTGGCTCAGTATCTTTCAATAAATAGCCATCAGCACCCGCATCGATGAGAGTGAAAATATCATTTTTCGCATCAGACACGGTTAAGATCAAAATTCGTGCATCAATACCTTCTGCACGCAAGCCTTTAAGGGTATCTAAACCAGAAAGACCTTTCATATTCAGATCTAAAATAATTAAATCTGGGGATTCTTGAATCGCAATGGAAATGCCTTCTGTACCGCTTCCTACATCAGCGACAACTTCAAAATTCTCTTCTAATTCAACTAATTGTTTGATACCACGACGCATTAATGGATGGTCGTCGATAATTAATACTTTTAACTTTTCTTGCATAATATTCTCCAAGAGATAAGCGGACACCATTCTATCGCCTGAAGGCAAAAACGTCCACAGCCTTAGATTATTTCTCAATAGATTTTCGAATGAGGGATTCTATCGGGATTTTGCCTATCTTCCAATGCATAATTTGCAGATAAATTTGATTTATCTCAAACCATGCTTTTTGATTTAGCTATTCGCAAGTCCTTTTGCTTTTAAATTTGAACGGCATAATACGCATGCCGCTTTCTGTTGAGTGCAATTGATAAAATTGCGGATAATTAAAATTCCGTTGCACCATTTTATACGGATTTTCACAATCATTTGAGCCAAGCGATTGATAAATACGATTTATTTCGCGTACTTTATCATCTTTCGAACCTTCACATTGACGATAAATTTCGAGACGGTTCTTCTCATCTAACAAATAGACGTTAAAGCTATTATCAGCATTATCTTCAAAGAAGAATTGTAAAAAACCTTCACTGGCAAACAAATCAATTTCAGGTGGATATCGACGGGCTTCTGGGATAATCTCTTTCTCTTCCAACTGCGTTGGTAAAACGTCTTCAAAATTGTCCGCACTTTCTTTTCCACCTTCAATAGGTTGCAAACTGATCCCTTTTTCTTCAAAGAAGAATTGCCAGTTTTTCCCTGCTACACGCAGACGAGAATGGGTTGTTGGGCGGCTATCCCCTAATTGAATGCTGATACAACGGTTTACGAGTACACTCACCAAGTTTCGCAATGTGCGGTTGTAGTGTTTACTGTAACAGAAAACCTGCAAAGAACGCGGCTGATTTACACCTTGTTCAATTTTATTAGAAAGCACTTTTAGGGCAAGCAAAATCGCATTTTGGCCTTCAAAATGTAAGGTTCGAATTTCATTCCACACATTACGGTAAGTGAAATCAATGCTGCCGACCAAACTCTGTTCTAATTGACCAAAACTAAATAAATCACTTGGTGAAATATTGGATTTAAGTTCTTCGACTTGTGCTGTTGGGTCATTCACTAAGTTCACTGCAATAAATAGATCGCGGATTTCACATTGGGACGAAAGCGCTTCATTTGTTGGCGCTTGAGCATTTGTATGTGGAAAAAACAACCGTAAATCGGCGACAAAATTACGTAAAGTGAGTTGGTCGATATTTTGACTGATTAAGTGCAAACGAGTTTCAGCCGTCAATAAGCGATTAAAATAAGCCCATGCGACCACTTTATTTAAACTTTCACCGTATTCAATCACACGTTCTTTCGAGAACATAATGTGGTGTGGCGGCTGATTCACCATATACCACCCATCTTTAAAGCGCTTATTGCCGTGAACTTCGATGAACGTGAGGTGTTCTTCTGTTAAGTTATAGGAAATTTGCGAGTTTAGTAATGTAATTTTACCCGGTAATTCTTCAAAGGCAGTATAAAGTTTGCGAGAAAGCACCGTAATATCTTGCGGAATCACGCTAGAATTAATTTTATGTTTGCGTGCAAAATCCACTAGATTTCGATAACTCATCATCAAGAAATTCACCAAATTATTGTGACTTTCTTTCACCCGTTTGATTTTCCAATTTGGGCGCTGATCTAATTCTTCAATACGTTCTTTTGACCAACCCCATTCTTTGGCCATCATTTTCATATAAGAAATACGCCAGTTTGACGCGTGATATAACGCAAAGTCTTCTGTGGCTTTCACGTAAAAACAAGAACGTACAAAATCAAGACGCTTAAATTCTGAATGTGCGGTCAAATATTGGCTAATTCTCTCTAAAATCGCAATATAAGGATCGAAATGATGTACAGCGGTACTACGACCGGAAAGTAAATCTTCTTTAAATTGACGAGCAATTAAATGGGCATTTGGGTATTCTTGGGCATAGGTTTCCAACAATAAGATTTTCATCACCGATTTATACGGTGAATCAATACCTTTATAAAGTTGCCATAAGCTTGCACCGAAATATTCGCTCGCAGAGAATTGCCCCAATCCACCAAAATCTACCCAATCATTTGGATTAAGCTCACCAA
Organism: uncultured Haemophilus sp.; assembly: GCF_937976265.1. Classification (GTDB taxonomy): domain Bacteria; phylum Pseudomonadota; class Gammaproteobacteria; order Enterobacterales; family Pasteurellaceae; genus Haemophilus_D. The sequence continues at coordinate 1,143 of NZ_CALJRX010000318.1, read as the reverse complement.
CCGCGACTAAACGAGCAACTTCGGTCTCATATTGCTTTTCATCTTCCACCCACAAGTGCAGCCACAATAATGGTTTACCCGCAAGACGTACAGCGGAGCGATAAAATTCTTCCAACAGCAACATATATTGAGCTGAGCCGCTGTTTTCTTTGGTTAATGGATCGGAATAACGCTCATTACGGAAGCGTTTTTGCGTCATCAGATAAAAATGCATTTCCACATGAAATGTGGATACCCATTGGCTAATTTTCTTCGTTTTTTCTGCCAAACGTTGTTGATCTTGTTCAGACAGTTCGTCTTGGTGGCACACCCAAATATCTAAATCCGAAGCTGAGGTTTGGCTAATGGAGCCAAAACTGCCCATCACATAAACACCTAAGAGCGGTGAAAAAACAGCATCAGAACTGACCGCACTTTGCACGTCTTCGACAAGTTCGGGATGTTCTTTTGAGAGAAAATTTTGCTGATAATTGGAAAGGATAAAATCGGCAATGCCTGCAGGGGCATCTTCCACATAACCCGGCAGAGCTGGATGATTAAGATGCAACAACAGCGGCACCAAAGAGACGATGTGTCGGAATGCATCACCAGAGCCCAACAATGCACGATCAAAACGACGTTTATCTAGAGTTTCGATACATTTTCGGGCTTGAGTGAGATCGTATTTCAAGGCTTCCTACCTATGACCATATAACTGATATTACTGTACCACTTAGCTCATCAGAAATCAAAAATTTAAATGATCTGACTTTTTGCCCTAAAAATGGTAGCATAGGGCATATTTCTATTTAAAATCAGCGGTATTTATGGCAGTACTTAAAACCTTAAAAATTGCGACTCGTCAAAGCCCTTTAGCACTTTGGCAGGCAAATTTTGTGAAAGATCAATTAGAAAAATTTCACCCAACACTTTCTGTTGAATTAGTTCCGATGGTGACAAAAGGTGATGTAATCTTAGATTCCCCTTTGGCTAAAATTGGTGGAAAAGGCTTATTTGTTAAAGAGTTAGAAAACGCTTTACTTGAAAAACGTGCCGATATTGCCGTCCATTCAATGAAAGATGTACCGATGGAATTTCCAGAAGGTTTAGGCTTAAGTGTGATCTGTAAACGTGAAGATCCGCGCGATGCTTTCGTCTCCAATA
>NZ_CALJRX010000317.1 GCF_937976265.1 uncultured Haemophilus sp. | reverse complement strand
CACTATACAAAATAACAATAAAAAAAATACCAAAAAAAGCGAATCGGATTTGCTTGCAGAATTTGGAATCGTTGGTCAGCTTGCCGAAGATTTTCTTAAACTCCGAAAAGCCAAGAGCGCACCGATTACTGAGACTGCGCTTAAAGGCTTTCAACGCGAAGCTACCAAGGCTGGAATATCGCTTTCTGATGCAATCACAATCGCTATTGAGCGTAACTGGCGCGGATTTAACGCAAGCTGGAATTGGCGCGATGACAACATGGCAACGGCTACAAACACCCGAAAAACAAGCGCCTTTGCCGATGACGGTTCTTGGGCTGTAGGCAGAAAATTAAATATCGATTCTGAACTCATTCCGGAGGAGTTGAGATGAAAAACGTAATTCCAATGGAACCCTCAAAAAGTGCGGTCACAAAGTCTGATATTCCCAGCAACGCCGTTCGCTTAATTGACCGGATGTTTGTGCGATTGAAATCCATCTTTCCAGCATGGAAACACGCATTTGACAGCGAGATTGAGTACAACGAAACAAAGCAAGTTTGGCTCGAAGAATTATTCAAAGCGGGCGTAGTGAATCCTCAATCCCTAAAACGAGGACTGGACTTGGCGGCAAAATCCGAAAGTCCATTTTTTCCGAGTGTAGGACAATTCATTACTTGGTGCAGTGAAGACTATCACGAATTGGGTTTACCGAACGAAGCGGAATTATACCAACGTTATAAAACTTTCTTAGGTTATACCCGATTCAATTTGGATGAATTTCAATATCGTTCAAAATTGGAATTTTGGTTACTTAAAAATCTGTACGAAAAATGCAAGAAAAAATCGGAAGAGGACACGTTGAAAGCTATTCCGAAATTACTCACAGAAGCGGCAGAAAAAGTGCGGTCGAATTTTTCTTTTGAGGATATTCCAAAGATGATTCCAGTAAAACCAAGTTTTTACGATAAAGAGAAGGCTGATAAGGCGCGCGATAGCTTGATGGCGATGGTGAAAGGCAAAGGAGCGAACCAATGACAGAACAAAAATTTGATAAAGATACCTATCCAACTCCATTATCAATTTTTAATCCGCTTGATAATGAGTTCGTCTTTACTTGTGATGGGTGCGCCAGTGCAGAAAATGCCAAAGTGCCTGAATTTTTTATCACAAAAGAACAGGATTTTTTAACTTATCCACTAAATGATGAAAGCGTATTTGTGAATCCTCCATATAGCAAACCATTGCCATTTATTGAAAGAGCAGTAAGCCTCTTTGAAAACAATAATTGCCTAGTCGTTATGCTGCTCCCTATCGATATATCCACAAAATGGTTCACTTTGGTTACTCAGAAAGCAACAGAAATCCGTTTTATCGTTGGTGGACGAGTTAAATTTCTAAATGGTGAAACAGGTAAATATGTTGATGTTTGCCGTGGGAATGTAATTGCAATTTTCAATCCATACCAAAAAGCGATGAATCAAGTTATCCGACACGTTCATATTGATTCATTTAAGGATTTAGAGTGGCGTAAAAAATAGTAAATCCACTAGACGGAACATCAGGAAGATGGGCAAAAGTAAACGTAAGCAAAAAACGGAAATTTTTGCAGTTAAATATGCCAATGGTGCGGTTGTAGCTGAAACGGATTATGACCGCAATTTACTCAAGGGGTTGCCGGTTGGAAGTGCGGTAAAAATTATACCAATTAGCAACAATCGTAATTATCAACATCATAAGAAATTTTTTGCATTGCTAGATTGTGGCTTTGAGTATTGGCAGCCTGAATTTAGCGTACTCACGCAAGCTGAAGAATGGATAGCTCAAGCGGTTGCAAAAAAGATAGCGATTGCCGCAAACGATGAAGATTTTTACCAAAGAATAACAAAGCCAATAGCTGATAGCGTGCTTGCAGATGTGCGGTTAAATCGAGAATCAAAGCTCGATTATGAGGGGATGAAAACGCTTGAATCGTATTTAGATCACATTATGAAAAAAGCGGGATTTTATGACATTAAGCCGGTTCAGGATGGCGGAACAATTAAAGAGAGATGGTCAATATCATTCGCCAATATGAGCCAAGAAAAGTTCAACAGTGTTTACAAAGGAGTATATGGCGTAATTTGGAATGAAACGCTATGCAATATTTATGAAAGTGAATCTGATTTAGATAACAGAATTGATCAATTAATGGCATTTGGAGGATAAGCGAATGGCTAATTTACGCAAGGAGGCGAAAGGGCGTGAATGTCAGGTAAGAATCCCTGGCATTTGCACAGGTGAAAACGAAACAGTGGTATTGGCGCACTATACAAGCTCTTGGCTTAGAGGTATGGGAAGTAAGCCGCATGATATTTTTGGAGCTTATTGTTGTGCAGCTTGCCATAACGCAATCGATGGGAGAGTAAGAACAAGTTACTCCCGAGAGCAATTAAGACTTATGCACGCTGAGGGAGTATTAAGAACAATCAACATTTTACTCAAGGAGGGGAAAATATGTCTGATTGGTTAGAAGTTGTATTACCTTATCCGCCGTCAGTGAATCATTATTGGCGGCATACACGAAACGGACGGCATTATATCAGCGAGGCTGGTAGAAAATTTAAAACGGAGGCTTTGAGAATTTTAAAACAATTTGATCCATTTACAGGTTCAGTGGCGATTTGCCTTGATGTGTACTATCCCGATAACCGAAACCGTGATCCCGATAATATAAACAAAGGGCTTTTCGATAGCTTAGTCGCCTCAGGATTAATACAAGACGACAACAACAAAGTGATAAAAGATTTTCGCAGCAAAAATTGCGGAATTAAAAAAGGTGGAATGGTTGTAGTAAAAATTAAAGGGCTTGAAAATGAGTAAATCAATCGAATTGTTAATTAAGTTGCATGATCCAAAATGTGTTAGTGTTGAAACTGCCGGTCGTGGCGGCGTTGCATTGCTTTATAAAGAGCAAATTATTTGCGCCTTTGCTCAAGCTGAAAGTAAATATATGCTTGGTTATCATTTATTGATGAGTAAATACCGCCAGGAAAAATCCTCAAGAGAATTTGTTGATAGTTATGTCGATGCGTGGTGTGAAGAGTTTGGGCATCCAGAGCATTCCACAGAGGCTTTAAAATACGTTGTGGATATAGTTTGCGATCTTCCATTGCCTAGCCAGTTAAAACATATTAAAGCATTGAGAAAACGTTATTTGCGCTCGCAATATGCGCATTTATCAGCCTTAGACAGAGCAAACAAAATGGCTGAAGAAAATGGATTATCTGTTAATAGCGTTGAGGCTCGCCAATTAAGAATTAGAGAATTAAACGATTTGCGTAAATCCAACACTTGCCCTCGTTGTCGTGGCACTGGTGAAGTGGGTAGAGTGCAAAAGTCAGAATGTCCGGAATGCAGCGGTAAAGGTCAATTAAAAGCTAATATTTATCACTTAATGAAGTCTTTAGATTGCACTGAGGCTTATTTTAAACGTTATCTAAATGCGCTTGTTGTTGCCTTTGAGCGCCATTGTTACGAGGAAATGAGTGGGGCGGAAAGAGTGATTAAGCAGAGATTAAATAAAGAAATTTCTGATTAATTTCTGAATTTGTGAATTAGATCACAGATGAAAAATAATAAAGCTCTCATAATTAAAAAAATAACTATGGGAGTTTTTATGAAAAGAATCTTTTTGTTAGCCTTTTTTTTAGTTTTACCAATACATTCTTTTGCTAGGTTACAAGAAGCAAATTTTATTCTGATTAGTGAATCATTATATGAAGGAGTATTATATAAGATAAAGATTGACGAGAATTTTATCACTAAAGAAACCCCAGCGCCAAAGAGTGATTTAAATGTAAAAATTAGCGTGGATGACTGGGTGAGAGAGCTTGGAGGGATAAACGCAAATAAACAAATTAAAGCGGATTTAACCAATCTTTATGAAAAGCACAAGGAACTTTTTGCTAAGCCAAGTGATGTTTTTAGGCTAATAAAAGCAGTCAAAGAAAATCCGACGTTTTTTTATAACAATAATGAGCCAAATAAGCAGGACAAGGGTGTACTGCAAAATGGTAATTGAACTGTTGTAGATCATGCCGCCAACAATGGCGCCAAGTATAAAGT
>NZ_CALJRX010000316.1 GCF_937976265.1 uncultured Haemophilus sp. | reverse complement strand
TGTGCTCTTCCGATCTCAATCGGTAAATTCCGCTTCATCGGCAATGTCTGCCACTTTTTTCACCAAGTGATGTTCCGGATTTAATTCAAACGTGTATTTCACTTCCGGTACGGGTTGACCTGCCGCAGCAAAAAGTTTTGCCATTTGCGTGGTCATTTGATCATTATCCGTAGAAACTACCGCTGGTGTATCCGTTAAATTGTGAGTTAAACGCACCGTTTTCACGCGTTCACCAAGCAAGTTTTTCACACGCTCAATAAAACTACCAAAGGCTTCATCTTGTTGTTTTTGTGTTTCAGATTCTTTATCCGCTAAATCGCCTAAATCCAAATCTGCTTTTGTAATACTTTGTAGTTGTTTATCATCGAATTCAGTTAAATAGCTTAACATCCATTCATCAATGCGATCGGAAAGCAATAAGACTTCAATGCCTTTTTTATTGAACAATTCCAAGTGTGGGCTGTTTTTTGCCGCCACATAGCTGTCTGCCGTGATGTAATAAATGGCTTTTTGCCCTTCTTTCATGCGAGCAACATAGTCTTCTAATGACACGGTTTGTTCACTGCTGTCGTTGTGTGTAGAGGCAAAACGCAATAATTTCGCAATGGCTTCTTTATTGCCAAAATCTTCCGCAGGGCCTTCTTTTAGCACTAAGCCAAATTCTTTCCAGAACTGCTGATATTTTTCGGCATCCTCTTTCGCCAATTTCTCTAACATTTGCAATGAACGTTTGGTTAACGCTTTGCGTAACGCCGCCGTGGTTTTGTTGTCCTGCAAAATTTCACGAGATACATTTAACGGCAAGTCATTGCTGTCGATTAAACCACGCATAAAACGCAGATAATTCGGCATGAATTGCTCCGCATCATCCATGATAAACACACGTTGCACATAGAGTTTCAAGCCGTGTTTATGTTCACGGTTAAATAAATCCCAAGGCGCTTTCGACGGCACATAAAGCAAACTGGTGTACTCTTGGTTACCTTCCACTTTGTTGTGCGCCCACAATAACGGATCCGCAAAATCATGGCTTAAATGTTTATAAAATTCCTTGTATTCTTCATCGGAGATATCGTTTTTAGAACGTGTCCAAAGGGCTTCGGATTTATTGATTTTTTCCCATTTTTCACCGATTTCTTTGCCTTCGTCATCATATTCTTTGGTAAGCATTTCCACCGGTAAACCGATATGATCGGAATATTTACCGATAATTTCACGCAAACGCCATTCGTTTAAGAATTCTTTTTCATCCTCGCGTAAATGTAAAATCACGTCAGTGCCACGGGATTTTTTCTCAATATCCGCCACGGAATACTCGCCTTCCCCGGCAGATTCCCAAAGCACGCCTTTATCCGTTGCCTCACCTGCCGCACGGGTTTTCACCGTCACTTTATCGGCAACGATAAACGCCGAATAGAAACCCACACCGAATTGACCGATAAGCTGACTGTCTTTCGCTTGATCTTGCCCAAGTGCGGTCAAAAATTCTTTTGTTCCGGATTTGGCAACCGTGCCCAAATGATCGATCACTTGTTCACGAGTCATACCAATGCCGTTATCGCTGATAGTCAAGGTGCCTTTTTCAGATCGGAAGAGC
>NZ_CALJRX010000315.1 GCF_937976265.1 uncultured Haemophilus sp. | reverse complement strand
CCATCAATCAACCAAGAGTTTTCATCACGGCTGACAATTTGTTCTTCTTCGTTAGAAACCAACTCTCCCATCACAATACTCATCACGTCATTCAAGGTAATTAAGCCCATCACAAGTGCATACTCATTGACGATAATCGCAAAGTCTTCACCGGTGGATTTAAATAGCTCTAATACTTCGTATAACGACAGAGTATCCGGGATAAATAACGCTTTGCGTAATAAACGGCTATCTGTTAAATCCACTACTTCTTGTTGAAGATAGAGTGTTAATAAGGTATGTGATTCCACATAACCTAAAATCTTATCCAAACCATTATCACAGATCACTAATTTAGAATGAGAGTCTGCCGATAAGGTATTCAACACTTCCTGACGAGTGAAAGTGCGGTCTAAAAATACAATATTTTCTCGAGTCGTCATGGTTGAAGACACGGTACGCTCTTGCATATCAAAGATATTTTCAATCAAATAATGCTCTTGTGTTTTTAGCACACCTGCTTCAGCTCCAGCTTCTACGATAGCCACAATGTCTTCTGGAGTCATGTTATCTTCACGTTTAGTCGATACGCCCATTAAATGGAAGAAGATATTAGAAAGACCATCAAAAAACCATACAATAGGTTTTAAGAAGAAAATAAAGACTTGCATAATGCCAACAGTCCGTAGCGCAACACCTTCAGGATTAATCAGTGCAAGACGTTTCGGAATTAAATCGGCTAATAAAACAAATGCTATGGTTACCATGAAAAAGGCAAGCCAAGAGGAGGCTGGCTCAACCCATTCTGCTTTGGTGTATTCATGTAAAAAACTTTGTAAGTGAAGACTAATTGTTGCCTCGCCAATCACACCACCGAGTACGGCGACCATATTGAGTCCAATTTGAACTACAGTAATAAAGCGACCAGGCTGCTCCTGTAACTTTAAGATCTTCTCCGCTTTGATATTGCCTTCATTGGCTAACGTTTGTAATTTAATGCGTCTTGCACCCGCGAGAGAAATCTCGGCTGATGACAAGATTGCACTGATAATAATTAATACGATTAAAATTAAAATCGCTGCAGATAAACTCATCATATTCTCTTTATTGGTTTTAAAGTGCGGTCAATTTACCGCTGGTTTTTAGGTTTGAAATGTTATTATTAAATTGTGAGGACGTTCTATGACGCCCCATTTGAGAAACGCTAATTTTCGCTGTCGAACCAGCCGCGTATAAATTGTATAGAAAGGAAAAGAGTCACTAATAAGAAAGCATAGAATACCCAAGATAAAATCGGATGGCTTGGTGTCACATCGCCACTGATTTCTTTCATCGCAACGGCATTGCGATATTCATCGAACATCGTCATCCGCCAACCATAATATTTGATTTGCACTAATTTGTTTTCATTACCCAAGGCTTGAGCTTGAGCCTGTAAATTTGATGAACCAAATTTAAAGTAGAACGGGAAACCCCAACGAGTATCTTCATTACGATACACCATGATTTTACCATCATCATTTTGTGTGTTGATAAAATACACATCGCGCGTTGGACCATCAGACGGATTTGATTTTGTAATCGGACCATCTTTATCCATACGTTTCACTTCCACACCCGTTACTCGCGTCACATCATAGTGCGGGAAAACGTAGCTCACCACGGCGAACATAAAGCCGTGGAAAACAAAGACCACTAAAAACAAAAAGTACTTAAAAAACTTACGCATAAAACTCTCCCATTTAAATCGATGATTTATTGTACATTAATTTTAAATAAACGCTCGAAGTTTTGTGTACTAATTTGCGCAAATTCTTCCATAGACAGCCCTTTTAACGCTGCCACATACTCACACACTTCACGTGTATAGGCAGGTTGGTTCTCTTTACCACGATAAGGCACGGGGGCTAAGTAAGGCGAATCCGTTTCAACTAACAAGCGATCTACCGGCACATAACGAATGGCTTCGCGAATACTTTCCGCATTTTTAAAGGTAATAATACCCGAACAAGAAATATAAAATCCTAAATCAAGTGCCTTTTTCGCAAAATCCAAGGTTTCTGTAAAACAATGAATTAATCCACCGCACTTTTCTGCCTGGTGCTCACGCAACATGGCAATGGTATCTTCTGGCGCTGAACGAGTATGAATAATCACGGGCTTATCCACTTCATTAGCAATTCTGATTTGATCCGCAAAAACCGTTTGCTGCAATGCCTTATTATCTGCACTGTAATAATAATCCAAACCAATTTCGCCAATTGCGATCACTTTTTTATCTTGGGATAAACGTAATAAACGCTCGGCATCGTAAGGTTCTTCTTCAAGATCTAGTGGATGTACGCCGCAAGCTAAAGACACATTCGGAAATTTTGCTAACTCAGGGTAAGCTTTTTCAAAACGGCTTAATGTTACGCCAATCGCCAATAAATGCTTCACATCTCGTGCGTGGGCTTTGGCCACTACATCAGCAATATCTTTGTGTAAATTTTCATAATCCAATGCATCTAAATGGCAATGGGAATCTACGATAAACATAATTTATTTAATCCTTAAATACGTCGGTAATTAACTTCGTCAAACCATCTAGTAACATTAATTCTGTGTTAACGCCGTTGATAGTGAGTAAATCCGAGCGTACTTTTTGCATAATTTTATTCGCGGTTAATAACCCAAGCGCTGTTTGCTCGTCTGCAAATTGAGTTACACCTGTTTTAAGATCAAGTGTTTGCCAGCCACTTTGTATTTCGAGTTTGTATTTAATGGCATCGCTTAAAAACGCTAAAATCCAATCCACTTGCTGTACAATGCGTTCTTTTTCAAAGAAAGGCAAAATTTCCAAAGGCGAACGACGACGATAAAAAAGCCAAAATTGACGTAGGAAATTCTTCCGTTGTTCAATTAATCCTTGCTGGAGTGTGTCCAATGCTAACAGTGGACGCCCCAAATTCATCGCAAGTGCGGTCAATAATTCTGATGTTTCTGCCTGAAATTGAGAGGAAAGCCAGGTTAAAGCTTCCGCTTCCGTTGGCAAAGGCACATTCCACACTTGGCAACGGCTGTAAATGGTCGCTAACAATGAAGAGGATGGCTCTGCTTGCAATAAGAAATACGTGTTCGGACGCGGCTCTTCCAAGGTTTTGAGCAATGCATTCGCTGCCGCTTCCGTAAGACGTTCTGCCTCTCGGATATACACTAATTTATTGCCGTTTTGTTGCGCGTGTTGGCTGACAACTTCATTAATCGCCCGCACCTGATCAACACCAATGTCTTTGCCTTCTTGAGAGGCTAAAACATGAAAATCAGGGTGGCTGTGCGCTGTCATTAAATGGCAAGCATGACAATGGTCACAAGGTGCATTATCCGGTGTTTGACACATAATGTGTTTTGTTAAAGCCTCAAACAAATCTTCAGCACCGAGCCCCTGATCAGCTTTAATCAATAATGCATGATGCCCCAAACCTTCGCTAAAAGTTTGGCTGATTTTGTGATAAGTAGGCACTAACCAAGGATAAAGTTCGCTCATTTTGCTTGTGAAACCCACCAATTTTTGACCGCACTTTGTATGTCTGCTTGTACTTGTTCCAAAGGCTGACCCGCATTAATAATGGCGGTTTTCGGGTTGTTCTGTACTAATTCCAAATAACGTTGGCGGGTACGATGGAAGAAATCGAGTCCTTGTTGTTCTATACGATCTAATTCTCCACGTCCTCTTGCACGAGCTAAACCTTCAGCTGGATCAATGTCTAAATAGAGTACAAAATCAGGCTCAAAATCGCCTAATACCATATTTTTTAAATTCGCCATAAGCGTTTGGTCAAACTGACGCCCACCGCCTTGATAGGCTTGTGAAGACATATCATGTCGATCGCCAAGCACAATTTTACCTTCAGCCAATGCTGGCTTAATCACATTTTCTACTAATTGAATTCGTGCCGCATAAAGCATCAATAATTCCGCTTTATCCGTAACAGGCTCTTCCGTTTCATGCTTGATTAAATGGCGTAACTTTTCCGCTAATGGCGTACCACCCGGCTCACGAGTAAACACGATATCATTTACACCAAGGGATTTTAATGTATCCACCACCGTTTGCATGGCGGTACTTTTACCTGCACCTTCCAGTCCTTCAATGACGATAAATTTGCCTTGCATTAGTTGGCTCCTTTTTGTTGGCTACGATACCAACGTAAATATTCTTGCACTGCTTTATTATGCTCGTTCAAATTACGAGTAAATTTATGACCACCACTTCCATCGGCAACAAAATAATAAAAGTCCGTTTTAGCTGGATGCGCCACTGCCTGCAAAGCACTCTCACTTACCATCGCAATCGGTGTCGGCGGTAACCCCTCAATCATATAGGTATTGTAAGGGGTCATCGCCTCTAAATCTTTTTTACGAATATTGCCAGTATAACTCTCACCCATTCCATAAATCACGGCTGGGTCAGTTTGTAGTTTCATATTAGCTTTTAAACGGTTAATAAATACCGAAGCCACTTGTGGGCGCTCCTCTGCAATCCCCGTTTCTTTCTCCACAATAGAAGCCAAAATCAGCATCTGATATGGATCCGCTAATGGGAGATTTTCATCGCGCTCATTCCACGCTTTATCCAAGGCTTTTTGTAGACGAGTGGCTGAACGTTTTAATAATTCAAGATCAGTCGAGTTTGGCGTGTAATTATAGGTATCTGGATACAACCAGCCCTCCATGTTGTTCCATTCGTAAACGGCTTTTGCAACGGCTGGAATATCCAATAACGCCATGATCTCTTTATCCGTTTTACCTTGCAAAGTTTGTTTTAAGTGCGGTGCGTTTTCAAGGTTTTTACGCCATTCTTTGAACGTTTTACCTTCAATAAACTTCACACTAAATTGCGCTTCCTTACCGGAATTAATCATATCCAATAAATCTTGCAGCGTTTTCACGCCCGTTAAAGAATAAGTCCCTGCTTTCACTTTGTTGAGCTGCGGTTGCAATTTCAATAACCAAGGCAACAAATCTGCATGCTCAAGAATTTTTTCTTGCTCTAATAACGCTGCAAGTTTACTACCCGTAGTTCCTCGCTCAATTGTCAGTAATTGATCTTGCGTGACATTCACCGGCGTATGAATAAACTCCGTTAGTTTTTGATAACCCCAAAAACCAACACCGCTAAGAATAAGCAGAAGAATCAGTAAAAAGACAAAAAATTTTTTCATGCGTCACTCATTTTATAAAAACGACAAAAGGGGCAAAATGCCCCTTATTCTAACGGTTTCTGTTATTTATCGAAATATTGAATATCAGCATTTTTACGTAATGCTTTCACCCAGTCTTTGGCTGCATCTTGTAATTGGCTATTTACAATTTGTTCGTAAGCTTTTTGACGATAGGCATCTTCTGTTTTATCGCCATCACGACTGCCGGTTACTTCGAGAATATGCCAACCAAATTCAGATTTAAATGGTGCAGAAATAGTACCCTGTGGCGTGGTTTCAACCATTTTTGCAAATGGACCCACATAAGCTTCTGGGAAGGCATAGCCTAAACTTCCGCCATTCGCGCCTGATAAATAATCTTTAGAGTATTTTAATGCTGCATCAGCAAATGTCATTTTGCCAGAAATAATCTCGCTACGAATACGTTCTAATTCTGCTTTTGCTTGGGCATCGTTCAGCAATGGGTTTAATTTTAATAAAATATGACGAACTTCATACTCTTTGCCCATCACTTTTTGCGCCGTGCCTTTTGCTTTTGCTTCATCGAGCATTTGTTTACCCAATGCATCCACTTGCTCGCGAGTCACCTCTACGCTGTTTTGAATAGCATGATTACGCACACCCGCCATTAACATTTGACGAGAAATTTGTTGTTTAAATGCATTTAAGGAAATGCCTTGATAATCCAACGCATCTAAGAATTGACCATAAGTTAAACCATTTTTCGCCGCAATATCTTCTACGATACGGTTTACTTCAGCTTGGTTTACTTTTACGCCTGATTCTTTGATAGCCTTATCAGTCAGCATATCATCAATAATCTTATCTAATGCAGCACGTTGGTTACCTTTCTTGCCCATTACAGCATTTACTTGGCTTTGTAAAATTGGTGTACCATTTACGGTCGCCACAACGCGTTCTTCTGCTTGTACTTGAGAAAAAGTAAATAGACCGATCATGGCAAATAAAAGAGATTTTAACATTGATTTCTTCATTTTAGCTGTCTTAAAAAATAATAGGATAATGCTCGTTAGATTATCAATTTTATCAAAGGTTCACAATAGGCTGATCGTTATTTAGGCAATAATGCCACTTCATAACAACCATCATATTTTAATGTACGCACCTGAACCTGTTCATCGCGAGAAGTCGGCACATTTTTACCCACATAGTCTGCCCGAATCGGCAATTCACGGTGTCCACGATCCACTAAAATCACCAATTCAATTTTAGCTGCTCGACCAAAATCCGTTAACGCATCCATCGCGGCACGAATGGTTCTACCGGTAAAGAGCACATCATCGATCAAAATGACTTCTTTACCCTGAATATTCATATAACTAGAGGCACCGCTATACACAGGGGTTGGATTTTCAGGTTCAACATACTCTAAGTCATCGCGGTAAAACGTGATATCTAACTCCATTATTGGAAGACTGACACCATTTAGCTCTTCAATACGACGTTGAATCAATTCTGCAATTTCTGCTCCACGACGTTTCACCCCAACTAAAATCACATTATTGAAATCTTGGTGCTTTTCAATAATTTCATGGGAAATACGTGAAATGGTGCGTAAAAATCTGTCTGCATCAATAATGATTTTTTCCATTTTATCTCTCGCTTTGTTTACATAGCCCAAGTGCGGTTAAAAAAACACTGATTTTTTGACCGCACTTTTACTGGAATATTAACCGAATTCTAGCTCTACCGCATTTTCACCGAGCAAATTCACCAATTCTGTTAGAATCTCATCCGTTGGTGTAATCGACCATTGAATCCCTAAACGCAATAACGCACGGCCTTTTGCACTTTGATAATATACGTTAATGGGTAAAGTCCCGCCACTAACAGGCTCTAACATTTCTTTCAGCTTCTTAATAAAACTTGGACTAATCTGCTCCTCTGACAAACTGATTGCCAAAGATTTCGCATAACGGGAACGCGCCTCATCTAAAGTCATCAAATCCCGTACCGACATTTTTAATCCACCTGAAAAATCGTCAAAACTCACTTGACCAGATACCACCACAACCGTGTCTTTTTGCAGTTTCTCACCAAATTGGTCTAAGCTTTCACCGAATAGGGTGAGATCTAAACGCCCAGATCGGTCATCAATGGTGGCAATGCCAATTCGATTGCCTTTTTTCGTTGTTGCAAAACGTGTTGAAACCAACAAACCGGCTGCCGTACTAATTTGTCCACGGCGATTTGGCGTAAGATCTTTCAATCGCGTAGAGCTGTAATGAGAAAGCTCTTTTAAATAACGACTTACCGGATGGCTACTTAAATACAAACCAAGAGTTTCACGTTCACCATCTAAAATTTGTTTTTCTGTGTAAGGTGGCGTGTGGGCGTAAGCATTTTCCACTTCTTCGTGTGTTTCTGTCAGCACACCGAACATATCGGTTTGTCCCATGGCCTCATCTTTTGCATGCTGATCTGAAGCTTTGAGTGCATCTTCTAGATTCTTAGATAACGCCGCACGATGTGGCCCTAGCTTATCAAATGCGCCCGACATAATCAGACTTTCAAAGGTTCGGCGGTTAATTTTTTTCAAATCAACGCGAGCACATAAATCAAATAAATCTCTGAAAATCCCACCTTCATTACGAGCAGTAATCAGTGCATCAATCGGACCTTCACCCACACCTTTAATGGCGCCAATACCATAAACAATTTCACCATTTTCATTCACGCTGAAATGATGTTTCCCTACGTTGATATCCGGTGGGGTGACTTTTAAGCCCATACGTAAACATTCATCGTACAAGCCAACAATTTTATCGGTATTATCCATTTCCGAGGTCATTACTGCTGCCATAAACTCAGCTGGGAAATGAGTTTTCAGCCAAAGGGTTTGGTAAGATACCAATGCGTAAGCGGCAGAGTGCGATTTATTGAAACCATAGCCGGCAAATTTTTCCACCAAGTCGAAAATCTTCATGGAAAGCTCGCCATCAACACCATTTTTTTCCGCGCCTTCTTTAAACACTGAGCGCTGTTTCGCCATTTCTTCCGGTTTTTTCTTACCCATCGCACGACGTAATAAGTCCGCACCGCCAAGAGTATAACCTGCTAGCACCTGAGCAATTTGCATCACTTGCTCTTGGTACAAAATAATACCGTAAGTTGGCTCTAAAATCGGTTTAAGGCTTTCATGTTGATAGTTTGCATCAGGATAAGACACTTCTTCTCGACCATGTTTACGGTCAATAAAGTTATCCACCATGCCCGATTGTAATGGACCTGGTCGGAATAATGCCACCAACGCGATAATATCTTCAAAACAGTCTGGCTGAAGGCGTTTAATCAAATCTTTCATCCCGCGCGATTCCAACTGGAATACGGCGGTCGTTTCAGACCTTTTCAGCAACTCAAAGGATTCGGGATCATCTAATGGAATAGCAGCAATATCGACTGGCGGTTTGCCTTCTCGAGCAAGGCGGGCATTAATCATATCTAATGCCCATTTGATAATGGTGAGTGTACGCAAACCTAAGAAGTCAAACTTCACTAAACCGGCATATTCCACATCATTTTTATCGAAGTGAGTAACGGGATGAAGCCCTTCATTATCGCAATAAAGTGGTGCAAAGTCTGTAATCAAAGAAGGGGAAATCACCACGCCACCCGCGTGTTTACCCGCATTTCGCGTGACACCTTCCAGCTTACGCGCCATATCAATTAGGGCTTTGACTTCTTCATCTGAATCATATGCTGTTTGTAGTTGCGGTTCAGCCTCAAAAGCTTTTGCTAAGGTCATGCCGGGATCAGGGGGAATCATTTTTGAAATACGATCCACAAAGCCATAAGGATGGCCTAATACGCGACCTACATCTCGAATTACCGCTTTCGCTGCCATGGTACCGAAGGTAATAATTTGTGATACCGCACCACGACCATAGGTTTCTGCCACATGATCGATAACGCGATCCCGTCCATCCATACAGAAATCCACGTCGAAATCGGGCATGGAAACACGCTCTGGATTGAGGAAACGCTCAAAAAGAAGATCGAATTCAAGGGGATCCAAATCGGTAATTTTTAGTGCATAAGCCACCAATGAACCCGCACCAGAACCACGTCCAGGCCCTACCGGAATATCATTGTCTTTTGACCACTGGATAAACTCCATGACGATTAAGAAGTAACCCGGGAAGCCCATTTGGTTGATCACATCGAGTTCGACTTGAAGACGCTCATCATATTCTGGTCGTCTTTCTGCCCGCACTTTTTCATCGGGGAATAAAAACGCCAAACGCTCTTCCAAGCCTTCTTTAGCTTTCATCACCAAATAATCTTCCGTACTCAGTTCGCCAGTTGGAAATTGAGGGAGGAAATATTGCCCCAAACGCAAAGTCACATTACAACGTTGAGCTATTAATACGGTATTTTCAAGTGCAGAAGGAATGTCCGCAAATAAATCGCACATCTCTTCTTCTGAACGGAAATATTGTTGCTCGGTATAACGTTTTGGACGTTTAGGATCGTCAAGAGTATAACCATCATGAATAGCGACTCGAATTTCATGTGCCTCAAAATCATCAGGCGCGAGAAAGACGACATCATTGGTTGCGACAAGCGGTAAATCATG
>NZ_CALJRX010000314.1 GCF_937976265.1 uncultured Haemophilus sp. | reverse complement strand
TTGTGAGCTATTTTGAATTAACCGGTAAAGAATTATTGGATTATTTAAATGTAGTCGCATTGAAAGAAGTGGATTCTGGTGCTTATGCACAATATTCAGGTATCAGCATGACAGTGAATCGTGCGGATAAGAAAGTTGAAAATGTGAAAATTCAAGGTAAACCATTGGATTTAAATAAAACTTACCGTATTTCTGTACCAAGCTATAATGCTGCAGGTGGAGATGGTTATCCAGTCATGACAAAAAATCCAACTTTTGTTAACACAGGTTTTATTGATGCGGATGTTTTAAAAGAATTTTTTGAGAAAAATTCACCTATTAATGCGGAGAAATACATCCCTAACAATGAAGTGACCTTTAAATAAGGAATGAAATGGCATTAGATTTATCAGAAATTCGTCAGCAAATTACGCAAATTGATCGCAGCTTGTTAAAGCTGCTTTCAGAGCGTCACCGACTGGCATATGATGTAGTGAGAAGCAAAGAGGTCACGCAAAAAGCGTTGCGCGATTTAGAGCGTGAGCAACAGCTCTTACAAGAGCTTGTGCAATTTGCTGAAAGTCAAAATT
This sequence comes from uncultured Haemophilus sp., assembly GCF_937976265.1. GTDB lineage: Bacteria > Pseudomonadota > Gammaproteobacteria > Enterobacterales > Pasteurellaceae > Haemophilus_D. Next base: position 3,178 of record NZ_CALJRX010000314.1, on the reverse strand, counting down.
ATCAGCTTGAACCGCAGTATATTACATCAGTCTTCCAAAAAATTATTGAAGATTCTGTGCTCACACAGCAAGTGTATTTGCAGAAAAAACTCAATGAGCAACGAGAAGAAACGTTACATATCGCTTTCTTAGGCAAGCGTGGTTCTTACTCTAATTTGGCTGCGCGTAACTATGCGGCTCGCTACAATCAACAATTTGCTGAAATCAGTTGCGATTCCTTTGCTCAAATTTTTGAAAAAGTTGAAAGCGGAGAAGCTGATTATGGTGTACTTCCTTTAGAAAACACCACGTCAGGTGCAATTAATGAAGTTTATGATTTGCTTCAACATACAACCTTATCTTTGGTTGGCGAGTTGGCTTATCCTATTAAGCACTGTGTTTTAGTGAATGAACAGGATGATTTAAGCAAAATTGATACACTTTATAGCCATCCACAGGTGATCCAGCAGTGTAGTCAATTTATTCAAAGTCTTGAGCGTGTGCATATCGAGTACTGCGAAAGTAGCTCTCATGCAATGCAGCTCGTGGCAAGCTTGAATAAACCGAATATTGCGGCATTAGGTAATGAAGATGGCGGCAAGCTTTACGGCTTGCATGTGTTAAAACATAATATTGCTAACCAAGAGAATAATATTACTCGTTTTATTGTCGTAGCAAAACAAGCTCGTGAAGTTTCACCACAAATTCACACGAAAACTTTATTGTTGATGACAACATCACAACAAGCAGGTTCTTTAGTGGATGCCTTACTTGTGTTTAAAAAGCACGGTATTAATATGACCAAGCTTGAATCTCGTCCTATTTATGGCAAACCTTGGGAAGAAATGTTCTATTTGGAGATTGAAGGAAATATTCATCATCCTGATACCCAAATTGCCTTGGAAGAGCTTAAGCAATTCAGTAATTATCTGAAAGTACTTGGTTGTTATCCAAGTGAAATCGTGAAGCCTGCGAAGGTATAACGAAAATAAAAAAAGAGCGGTCGATTTAAAACAATTTTAAAATCGACCGCTCTTTTTATTGGGAATTCTTAGGCTTTTTTCAAGAACTCTGATTTCAACATGATTTTGCCACAATCGACGTTGTGATCACCATTGACTAAACGAATATTTTTGAATTTTGTGCCTTTCTTTAACACTTCAGATGAACCTTTTAATTTTAAATCTTTAATCAAAAGCACATCATCGCCATCGGCTAACAAGTTACCGTTGCTGTCTTTAACGATCAGTTGATCTTCATCAACTTCAACTGTTTCGTTACCATCCCACTCATTGCCACAATCAGGGCAAACAAAATTCACAGAATCGTGATAAACATATTCACCTTTACATTTTGGGCAAGCTGGCATTTGATCCATTTCTTTTTCCTTCTTTATCTGATTTAAGCAAAGTATAATGCGCACGGAGTATAACAAAAAAGTGACTATTCGCCAAAAAATGGGCAATTTCACGGAATTTATGAGGTATTTATGAAAAAAATTATGCTTTTGAGTGCAGTGATGGGGAGTTTAATCTCAGTTAATGCATTCGCGCACAATATCCAACCTAACCAACTTTTAGCTAATGTAACGGTTTCAGATAAGGGTGAAATTACTTTAAATGGCAATGACGTGGCTTATAAATCATGGAGCTCAACGGCATTACCTGGCAAAGTCCGTGTGATTCAGCATATTGCCGGCAGAAGTGCGGCAAAAGAGAAAAATCAAGCAATGATCGAAGCCATCAAAGCCGCTCATTTTAACCAAGATAAATATCAAACCACGACGATTATTAATGCTGATGATGCTGTTTTGGGCACAGGTATGTTTGTGAAAAGTAGTGCAGAAAAAGGTAAAAAAGAAAATGCCCACAGCCAAGTGATTTTAGATGATAAAAGTGCGGTCAAAAATGCATGGGGATTACGTGAAAAAGACAGCGTGATTATTTTGCTTGATAAAACCGGCAAAGTGCAATTTGTGAAAGAAGGTAAATTGACGGATGATGAAGTCAAGGAAGTCATTTCACGTGCAACAGCGTTAATTGCGAAGTAATAGAATAATAAGCGGAAGTTATCTTCCGCTTTTTTATCCTTTGAAATCATTCATTAATTTTCTCAATGTACCACAATTTCGTTGAAATTTGCGGCAATGTGTACAGATGGCAAGATGCAAATTGAGCCCAATTTTTTCTTTGGTCATTAATTGTCGTTCTTGAGCATCTGAAATAAGGCGAGTCGCTTGGCGACATTTCATAAAGTCACTCCTTAAAGTTTATGAGATAAGCAGTTTTGAAGTTGTAAGCGGGCACGATAGAGTGTCGTGTGTAAGTTACTTATGCTTAGTTGATTTTCTTGGCAAATTTCTTCAGAAGATAATTCCAAAAACTCTCTCATCATAAAAATCTTGGCTTGTTTGGCGGGCAGGCAAGTTAAGCAAGTTTCAAAAATCAGCCAAAACTCCTCAGAATAGACCGCACTTTCGCTCAGTTCGAGATCGAGTGGAGAATACTCAGTTTTCCAGTGTCCCCCTTCATCAAAGAAATGATTGGTTTGTTCTTCATCTTCCATTTCGGTTTCCAGTACAAATTTGCCTTTCTGACGAAGAAAATCGATGATTTTATTTTTTAAGATAGCAAAGACCCAGGTCTTAAATGCCGCTTGTCGTTTAAATTGTTCAAGATGGTTAAATGCACTTAAAAAACTCTCTTGTACCAAATCTTCAGCTAATACAGGATTGTTTACTTGTAATGTAGCAAATTTCAGCATTTGCTCTCTAATTTGTACCAGTTCTTTATCGGAAATTCCGGTTTCCATATTTTTTCCTTGAAAAATGTGTAAGAAATAGGTTCCTCATTCGTCTAATGATAATGAAAGGAAAAAAAGACCTTTCTAGATCACGTTAATTATTCACAAATTTAAGGAAGATTCAAAATGAAAAATATTACTGTAAAAACAACCTTTACTGCTATTGCTGCACTTTTCTTTGCAACCAGTCTTTATGCGACCGATATGAAATCTAATGAAATGTCGATGGCAAAAGATCCCATGCCGATGACAAAAGAGGCGATGCCAATGGAAAATGATAAAATAGCATCTGATAGTATGAAGTCTGATAGTATGATGAAATCTCACGACATGAAAATGGATAATATGAAATCAGAAGGAATGAAATCCAATAAGATGAAATCAGATAAAATGAAAG
>NZ_CALJRX010000313.1 GCF_937976265.1 uncultured Haemophilus sp. | reverse complement strand
ATCGACCGAAAAAACTTTCCTTTATTCTTGAAGGAATGTGAATTTTGGTTTAACTGTGGGACACCAAAAGAGCAGTTAAAAACATTACGAAAATGGTGTGAAATTTAGGGCTAATCTAATACAGCCCCTTTGTTTTTCTTATGAACACTTCTATTTGTTACAGTAGAGTGTAAATTCAAAATATAAAAAACAATAACACATTTAACTACGTCCTTATCCTCCCACAATTAAAACTAAAACAATGCGTTGTATAACCAAGCAGCTAATATTGCGCCAATTACAGGCCCCAAGACAGGAACCCAAGCGTAATCGAAATTGGAACTACCTTTATTTTTAATTGGCATGATAGCGTGAACAAGACGCGGCATAAAATCACGTGCTGGGTTGATTGCATAACCCGTTAATCCACCAAAGGACATAACACCACCAGCTACTCCCGCAAAAACAAAGAACATTGCAACACCATTAGTAGGTTGTTGATGATTTAGTGCGAATAAAATAAATAACAATGAAAATGTGGCGACAATTTCAGAAAGTAAATTGCGTAAGTTATTAGAGTTTGTTGCAATAGTGGCAAAAGAACCTAATTGACAATTTTGATTGTCTTCTTCATCTAAATGATCTTTAAATAATAGCCATACAATCAGAGCACCAATAAACGCACCGATACATTGAGCAATAATATAGCCTAACACAAGCTCTGTTGGAAATTTACCTACCGCCCAAAAACCTATAGTAACTGCAGGATTTACATGAGCACCTGTGAGAGGTCCAAAAATAACAGCAATGGACACCATTGATAAACCCCAACCACAAGCGGCAAGCAAACCACCACTCCCATACATTCCTGATTTTTTTAAGGAAATATTGGCACACACGCCAAGTCCTAACACCATAAAAAATGCAGTTCCCACAAGTTCACCAAGATAAAGGTTGATATTTTCCATAATCTTCACTCCTATCTAGATATAAAAAGAGTGCTAGAGATAACCCTAGCACTCTATTATTTATTCAATTTCAGCAATACAAGTAACTTGGCTTGAATCTAGCCCGACAATGCGTAATGGCGCATTGATAAATTGCTTAATTTTGGCCTCTTTAGGAAGTTCAGAAAGATGCATATCTTCAATCACTGTGGTAAAACGCCCACTGTGATAACCTAAGATCGCTTGGTGGCAATTTTTCGGATTTTCTGTATCAGGAACACGAGAAGAAGGCGAACCAAGTGCAAGGAAATCAATACCTACTCCTTTTAAATTAGGATAGTTATCGGATAAATATTTTCCCGCACTAGTCGCAATATATGGTCCTTCATTTTGATAAATTAACGGATTCTCAGTTCTGTATTTCTCAAACCCTGTGCGTAAGAAAGCAAAGGATACTTGCGCTAAAATATCCGCATAAGGCTCTAAATCTTCTTTCGTAATCCCTTCTGCTTCGCCTTTTGGAACTTCAAGTAATACAACATCCTTATGGCAAAAATACCCAATTGGCAGTTCATTGATACTTAAACCATCTTTTACAAAGTGGCGTGACGCGTCCATATGTGTACCGCAATGATTTGGTATTTTAGAGATAAAACTGCTAAATGGTGTTATCTCATTTATATCTGTACAACGTATCACTTCAACGACAGGTTAGCCAGACCAAGCTAAATTATTTGGATCTAATGAGTGTGATAAATATATAAACATCATTGATCTCCTGATTAAATTTTAACCGTAATTAAAGATTTTTATTCTGAAGTTTGATATAGAATAAAATACTGGCTAACACGACAACAGGGAAAAACAGATCAAATACAGAGCCATCGTTGCCAAAAATCAAGTTAGCAAGAATTACTGAAATACCGCCAATCCCCCAAGCAATCGTGGTTGGTACAGACCAAACGACCATTTGTTTTTTCACATCATTAATTCCCATCATACGGTTAACCACCCAGAATAAACTATCATTGAAATAGCCAAAGAAAAGCGATCCCATGGTAGCAGCTTGAGCGGCTAATAGCATATTGACACCGGGTATTTGCGCAAGGATTGGGGCTGAAATTGAAGCAGCTGTAATCATTGCAACCGTACCTGAACCTTGAATAAAACGCACTAAAGTCGATACGATAAATGGAATTAGAATTGGTGAAATAGGCAAGTTTGCGATTTGTTCCGCTAACTGTTTTCCAGCGCCACTATCACGCAATACCGCACCTAATGCACCGCCAGCCCCTGTTACCAATAAGATAATACCAGCTGTTTTAACACCTTCTTCAAGATGAAGTGCAGTCGTATTTTTATCGGCTTTTGGTAATAATGTGTAAACAGAAATTAATACGCTTAATGCTAAAGCAATAACAGGGTGACCAAGGAATGAAACGATTTGATAAGGTATACTTGTCAATGCTTCGGGTACATCTTTAACGAATAAATGTACAACTGCTTTAATAAAGATTAATACTATTGGTAATACAATTGGTAGTAAAGAAAGCCCTAAACTAGGAAGTTCTTTTTTCTCACGACTTTCAATATAACTATCATATTTTTGTTTTAATTCTTCTTCCGTGAACACTTCTTGATTAAAGTTAGGGTATTTTTTATCTAACCATTTAGCATACAGAACTATTCCTACAACAGGCAAGACAGCCATACACATTCCAGTGAGTAACATTGCACCAATATCTACACCAAATAACCCAGCTACTCCCAATGGACCTGGTGTTGGTGGAACGGTGTGGTGTGTCACAACCAAGCCACCAGCCAAAGCAACCCCTAGAGTTAATAATGAGCGTTTACCATTTTTTGCGAGAGCTTTTGCTACTGGATAAAGGATAACAAATGCAGAATCTACGAAAATTGGAATACTCACTACGTAACCTGTAATGGCTAATGCCCATTCTTCTTTTTTCTGACCTAGCATTCTGATAAAACTATATGCCATTTTTTCTGCCGCACCAGAAACTTCTAAGACGCTACCCATCATTACACCAAGTCCGATAACAATCCCAATACTACCTAGTGTGCCACCAAATCCTTTTGTGATGGAATTTAAGGTTTCATCAGCTGACATACCACCTACTAAACCTGCAATTGAAGCTGCAATTAGCATTGCGATGAAAGCATGAACTCGCGTTCTTAAGACGAGAAAAACGAGAACAAATACAGCGATTAATAATCCAATAATTGGAATCGGTAAGCCAAACATAGTGCCTCCTACATATCATATTCAATAAACTGTTGGATAACATTTTGGAAATTGCTATCCACTTTGAAACCAAGAGCTAATGCCTGGGTGTTATCAATTCTTGCAGGCCAACTAGCAACGATATTGTTAATGCTTTCATCGAACTCAAATTTAATATGTTCTAAAATTGCTTCACCTTTTACTTGAGTGAGATCAGATAACATTTGTTTTACGGTAATACTAAACCCTGGAAGATTAATAGTATGCCAACTACGCAATGGAAGTGATGGAAGTTGTAAAGCATGAATAAAGTTTGCAACTACTGTATTGGGGCTAGATAACCATAAACGTAATTCTTCCGATACAGGACACACAGCATCCTCCCCATGTAGAGGTTCACGCATAATACTGCTAACAAATGAGGATGCAGCTTTGTTTGGTTTGCCTGGTCGAATACAAATGGTTGGTAAACGAACAACAATACCATCTACAAAGCCTTTTCGTGAGTAATCATTAATCAGCAATTCACACATTGCTTTTTGTGTACCATAGGTAGATTGCGGTGTGAATGCTGTACTGTCTAAAATAGTTTCAGGTAGTTCTCCACCAAATACGGCTAAAGAACTAGAGAAAATAAACCGCACTTTAGGATTATTTTTGCGACAAATTTCAAGGATATTTCGTGTTGCTAAGAAATTAATTTCATAACCTAAATCAGGATCTTGTTCTGCATGACTACTTACGATAGCTGCTAAATGAAAAATAGCATCCGTTTCTTCAGTAATTAATTCATCTAATCCTGTTGGATAACGTAAATCCATTTCATAACATCGAACACGAGGATCATTATTTGGCGCAATAGGCTTAACCACATCAATTAAAATTAAATCATCAATATGAACATTATTCTGGGCTAATAGCGTTTTGGCTAAACGTTGTCCTAAGAACCCTTGTCCACCAGTAATTACAACTTTCATTATATCCTCCTTAGATAATATATGTTTTTAAAACCGCAGTTAAATTTAAGAATATTTATTTATACTTCTGAAACCAATCCAATCCCGCTATGGTTTCGCCACGTGGTTTGTATTCACAGCCAACATAACCATCATAACCAATAGTATCAAGTTTATCGAAAATGTATTGGTAATTAATTTCAC
>NZ_CALJRX010000312.1 GCF_937976265.1 uncultured Haemophilus sp. | reverse complement strand
CGCAGAATTTCCATCACATTTTGACCGCTTTGTGAATCCAATGCACCAGTGGGTTCATCGGCTAAAATAATTTCACCGCCATTCATCAACGCACGCGCAATACTCACACGTTGTTGCTGACCACCAGAAAGCTGGCTTGGTTTATTTTGCCATTTATCGCCTAAACCTAATTTTTCTAAAAGTTGTTTCGCACGAGAAAGACGTTTTTCTTGTGACATCCCCGCATAAATTGCAGGCAAGGCGACGTTTTCTGCTGCGGTCAAGCTCGACAATAAGTTATAGCGTTGGAAAATAAAGCCGAATTTTTGGCTACGTAAATCTGACAGCTGATCTTTGCTTAATTCAATGGTTTCTTTGCCATTGATTTTGTAAGAACCACTGGTGGCAGTATCCAAGCATCCGATGATATTCATCAAGGTCGATTTACCGGAACCGGATTGCCCAATAATCGCGACGAAATCGCCTTTTTCAATATTTAAAGAGACATTCTTCAAAATATGAACACGATTTTCGCCTTCACCGAAGTAACGGTTGAGATCCTTAATTTCAATAATATTCATTAATTTTCTACCGCACTTTTAGAACATTCTTGGACCACGAGGCATAGAGCCAACTTGTTCACCATTCGCGACTTGCGACACAATGACTTTTTCACCTTCGTTTAAACCCGATTTAATTTCAGTTTGGAAATCATTTTGAACACCAATTTCGACTTCGCGTGGCTCAGGCTGATTTTTGTCATTTAATACAACCACAAAGCTTTTGCCATCACGTTTTTGAATGGCCATATTGGAAACCAATAACACATCTTTCGCGTTGGCAATTTTGATATTGTTTTCGGTAGTCATCCCAATGCGTAGTGTGCGGTCAGGATTATCAATCAATACATTCGCGTAGTAGTAAATTGCACTTGTTGTTGAACTGCTACTTGAGCTACTACTTGAGCTACTAGAAGATGACGTTGAAGAACTATCACTTGTTGTAGTATTCGCTGGATCAATCGAATCAATGACAGAGTGATACAGGGTTTGGCTATCCGATAAAATCGTAAAACTCACTTCTTGACCTGCTTTAACTTTGGTAATGTCGCCTTCTGAAATTTCAGGTTTAATTTTCATTTTGCTTAAATCGGCAATGGTCACAATTGTTGGCGTCGTTTGGTTGGCATTAACGGTTTGACCTTCTGAAACAGGCACAGAAATAACGGTACCGTCCATTGGGGCGGTGATTTTGGTGTAACCCACATTGGTTTCTGCGGTATTCACCTCAATTTCAGCTTGTTTGATACTCGCTTCAATGGCTTCCATTTCAGCTTTTGCATTATCAAGTGTGCTTTTTGCGGTATTCAAACTATCTAAAGACGTTGCTTTTTGCGTATAAAGTTTTGATAAGCGGTTATAGCTTGAAAGGGCAACATCATAAGCAGTTTTCTTCGCCTTTAATTGTGCTTGATAGCTAACCAATGCCGCCTTTTTGGTATTTAAAGTATTAATTTGGGTTGTAGAATCAATATTAGCGATCATGTCGCCTTTTTTGATTTCTTGCCCTAATTTGACATAGAGTTTGGTGATTTTTCCCGAAGCTTGGGCACCAACATCAACTTCATTCACACTTTCAACTGAACCAGAAGCGACAACTGTTTTTTCAACATTGCCACGTGTAACCGATTCAGTCAGATAAGTCGTTTCTTGTTTGCTATGGCTAGCGAAAAAATAATAAGCTACACCGGCAGCAACGAATAATCCGAGTAAAATAAAAAAACGTTTTTTCATAAGACTTTATCATCCTAAATAAAAAAATGAACGATTGTTCAGCTTACGTATTCTAAAGGTAAACTTTTCAGTTTGCACGAAAAATCTTCAAATTAGACCTAAAAATCCTAAAAAATTCAGTATTAATTTAATGAAAGTGCGGTTAGTTTTGGGATCAAATTCACAACGTCAGACTTTTCGTATAGAATGGAGTAATTATTTTCAATTTATTGAGAAATTTATGAGCAATACAGAACACACTCTAGAAAATGCGGAAAATACCCGCACACACAATTTCATTACTCAAATTATTGATGAAGATTTAGCTTCGGGTAAACACAAAAGTGTTCATACTCGTTTCCCGCCTGAGCCAAACGGCTATTTGCATATTGGCCACGCAAAATCGATTTGCTTAAACTTCGGCTTGGCAAAAGAATATAACGGTTTATGTAATCTACGTTTTGACGATACCAACCCTGTTAAAGAAGACGTGGAATATGTGGATTCCATCAAAGCAGATGTGGAATGGTTAGGCTTTAAATGGGAAGGCGAACCGCGTTATGCGTCAGATTATTTCGATGCACTTTATGGCTATGCGATTGAGTTAATCGAAAAAGGTTTAGCGTATGTGGATGAGCTTTCCCCAGACGAAATGCGTGAGTATCGCGGTACATTAACTGAGCCAGGTAAAAACAGCCCATATCGTGATCGTAGTGTCGAAGAAAACTTAGCGTTATTTGAAAGAATGAAAAACGGTGAGTTTGCCGAAGGGACATTAAGTCTTCGTGCGAAAATCGACATGGCTTCACCATTTATGGTGATGCGAGATCCCGTGCTTTATCGTATTAAATTTGCGAGCCATCACCAAACCGGTGATAAATGGTGCATTTACCCAATGTACGATTTCACTCACTGTATCTCTGATGCGATTGAGCGTATTACGCACTCTTTATGTACATTAGAATTCCAAGACAACCGTCGTTTATATGACTGGGTGTTGGAAAATATTAGTATTGAACGTCCATTACCGCATCAATATGAATTCTCTCGTTTAAATTTAGAAGGCACGTTAACGTCTAAACGTAAATTATTGAAATTAGTGAATGAAGGCATTGTGGATGGTTGGAACGATCCGCGTATGCCAACAATTTCAGGTTTACGTCGTCGCGGTTATACACCGGCTTCGTTACGTGAGTTCTGTCGTCGTATCGGTGTGACGAAACAAGATAACGTCGTAGAGTATTCTGCACTTGAAGCCTGCATTCGTGAAGATTTAAACGAAAACGCACCACGCGCAATGGCAGTGATTGATCCTGTTCGTGTGGTGATTGAAAACTTTGAAGGCGAAGAAACCTTAACGGCACCAAATCACCCAAATCGTCCTGAATTAGGCGAACGTCAATTACCGTTTACGAAAGAGCTTTACATTGATCGCGCAGATTTCCGTGAAGAAGCGAACAAGCAATATAAACGTTTAGTATTAGGTAAAGAAGTGCGTTTACGTAACGCTTACGTGATTAAAGCTGAACGTGTCGAAAAAGATGCAAATGGTGAAATCATCACGATCTTCTGTACTTACGATCCTGAAACTTTAGGTAAAAATCCAGCGGATGGTCGTAAAGTGAAAGGGGTAATTCACTGGGTATCTGCAGTGCATAATCATCCAGCTGAGTTCCGTTTATATGAACGCCTCTTCACCGTACCAAACCCTGGTGCAGCAGATGAAATCGAAAGCGTGTTAAATCCAACCTCTTTAGTGGTAAAACATGGTTTTGTAGAACAAAGCCTCGCAAATGCGGAACCAGAAAAAGGTTACCAATTTGAACGCGAAGGTTATTTCTGTGCGGATAACAAAGACAGCCGCCCAGAGCACTTAGTGTTTAACTTAACCGTAAGCTTAAAAGAAGGCTTCTAATTCTAAACAACAAAGTGCGGTCAAAAATCACGTAAATTTTGACCGCACTTTTTTATTGGTTTCACTATGCAATTTGAATCTCATTTTTGGCAAAAAAAATCGCTCCTTGAAATGACGGAATCCGAATGGGAAGCCTTATGTGATGGCTGCGGAAAATGCTGTTATCGAAAATACATTCAAGGGCGAGGCAAGCGTGAAAAACTCTATTACACACGCATTGCTTGCAATCTATTAGATGTGGAAACAGGAAAGTGTCGTAATTATCCTGAACGTTTCAAGATTGAGCGTGATTGTACGAAATTAACCAAAAAGAATTTGCCTGATTTTGGTTGGCTGCCGAATACCTGTGCGTATCGTTTATTGTATGAGGGTAAGCCTTTGCCCGAATGGCATCCATTAGTCAGTGGCGATCCTGACTCTGTGAAAAAAGCAGGCATTTTAATTCAAGATGGCGTGCATGAAGAAGATGTCATTGATTGGTTTGAATTTGTCATTGAAACCGAATAATTCTGATTTAGGTGCTTTTTTATTCTATTCAAACGTCGTTTTTTTGATTTAGGTCACAATTTGCGAGATTGGCAATTGTATTTCAACTGTGCTTACTTATAATACTTAATAAGTATTATATAGATGTATCATTTGTTGTATGAAAATGTCCTTATC
>NZ_CALJRX010000311.1 GCF_937976265.1 uncultured Haemophilus sp. | reverse complement strand
CTGACGAAATCGAAGGCATCGAAAATGCTTTTACCGAAAATGGTGAAATCTTTCCAAAGGTTATCACCTAAAATAGATGGCACGTTACCGAATAAGAAAATCCCCATTAAGGTAACAAAAATCGCTTTACCACGGCGCATTCTGAGTTTTTCTTGTAATGCGGTGATGATGACTTCGTAAATCGTAATTGATGTGGTTAATGCGGCAATAAGCAATAAGCCGAAGAACACGATAGCAAAGAATTTACCCGCCCATAAATGTGAGAAAACAATGGGTAAACTTTGGAAAACCAAGGTTGGCCCTGCGTTAGGTTCAATGCCGAATGTGAATAATGATGGGAAGATCATAAAACCACATAACACAGCAATAATGGTGTTAGTAAAACCCGTAATAACGGCGGTGTGAATAAGGTTTTCTTCCTTGTTCAAATAGCTGGAGAGGGTAATCAATACACCGAAACCAAGGCTTAATGCGAAGAATACTTGGCCTAATACGAAGATGAATAATTTAGGTGTAATTTTGCTGAAATCAGGTTTTAAGTAGAAAGTCACACCTTCCATTGCGCCAGGTAAGGTGAGGTTACGAATTACCATGCCAATTAGGAAAATAAAGAGCAACGGCATTAAGTATTTCACGGAACGTTCAATCCCGCCAATGATACCTTTTGCTAAAATAATGTAATTTACCGCCACGAATAGGAAGGTGTAAAGCATGATTTCCCATGGACTGTTGCTGATGTGTAAATCGTAGAAATCTTTGGCCACTTCTTTTGTAATGGGTGCGGAAATATCAAGAGTGTTATTAATTAGGTTGATGATATAAGACATCACCCAGCCACCAAGCACCATATAATAGGCCATGATACCAAATGCGCCGAGAAGCCCCATGTAGCCGATAATTTTCCAATATTTGGAGATGTTTTTACCTTTATCTTGGATTTTATCGCCAAAAGCATCAATGGAATTCACACGTAAACGGCGACCAATGACGTTTTCCACTAAAATCATCGGGATACCAATCACAATCATCGCAATACAAAAGAGGAGTACATAGGCACCACCGCCATTTTCACCCACTAAATAAGGAAAGCGCCATGTTGCCCCAAAGCCAACTGTCGCGCCCGCAACGGTGAGCACATAAGTGAGTCGACTAGACCACGTTTGGCGAGATTGATTGTTTGTTGTCATAATATATTCCGTTTGATTTTATTCGTTTAATATTCTGTTTTTTCTTTGTATTCACAGAGATCTTCAATAATACAAGCACCGCAGCGAGGTTTGCGCGCAGTGCAAGTATAACGCCCATGTAAAATAAGCCAGTGATGCACATCCACTTTAAATTCTTTAGGCACAACTTTGAGCAGTTTTTCTTCCACTTTTACCACATTTTTGCCAGGGGCAAAATTTGTGCGGTTGCATACGCGAAAAATATGGGTGTCCACTGCAATAGTCGGGTGACCGAAAGCGGTATTTAATACCACATTCGCCGTTTTTCTGCCGACACCCGCAAGAGCTTCTAAGGCTTCACGGTTTTCAGGTACTTCACCGTTGTGTTTTTCAACTAAATCACGGCAGGTTTTAATAATATTTTCTGCTTTACTGTTATAAAGCCCGATGGTTTTTATATATTCTTTTAAACCCTCTAAGCCAAGATCTAAAATGGCTTGTGGCGTATTTGCCACAGGGAATAATTTTGCTGTCGCCTTATTGACACCTTTATCGGTGGCTTGAGCCGATAAGATCACGGCGATGAGTAATTCGAAAGGCGAATTATACTCTAATTCCGTGGTGGGATGCGGGTTTTGCTCCCGAAGTCGAGTGAGAATTTCAATTCGTTTAGCTTGGTTCATTTTTTCATATCAATTCGGTTTTTAATCGCCAACAGAATGCCTAATCCAATAAACGCACCTGGCGGAAGAATAAAGAGTAAAAAGCTGCTGTCAGCGTGATAAATATGTAATGTAAGGAATTTTGCGCCTTGGCCAAATAAGTTTTCAATGCCTTCAAAAAGGGTACCTTGACCTAAGATTTCACGTAACGCACCTAATATGGTGATACTTAATGCCATGCCTAATCCCATCGAAAAACCATCCCAGGCAGCATGTGCCACGCTATTTTTAGAGGCAAAGGCCTCGGCTCGACCGATGACGATACAGTTAGTTACGATTAAAGGAATAAAAATCCCGAGTGCTTGATAGAGTGTATAGGTATAAGCATTCATTAATAATTGCACCACCGTTACGGTAGTCGCAATAATCATCACATAAATCGGAATACGGATTTCATGAGGAATTTGCTTACGAAAGAGTGAAACAACTGTATTGGTGCAAGTTAAAACCAACATAGTCGCAAGCCCTAAACCTAAGGCATTTGTTGCCGTACTCGAAACAGCTAAGAGCGGACACAGCCCCAATAATTGCACGAGAGTGGAGTTGTTTTTCCATACGCCCTGAATAAAGATTTCTTTCCAAACAGAAGGCGTTTGCGTTATTTCTTCTGAATTTTCAACCGCACTTTGCTCGTCAAGTGCGGTCGTTTTTTCGGTTAAATCAGTCATAATAAATATCCTATTGCGCGTATTTTTTTGCCATCTCGTTGAGTAATGCTTCATTTTCAAGCATCACGAGAGCAGAGCGTTTTACTTGATTCACAATCGCGCGCGGCGTAATGGTTGCGCCAGAAAATTGATCAAATTTACCGCCATCTTTTTTGACCGCCCAATCTTTTAGGCTTTCCGGTACGATAACTTGGTTTGTAAAACTCAAAATCCAATCGGAAATACGAAGTTCGATTTTATCGCCCAATCCTGGGGTTTCATGATGTTCGATGACACGCACACCTAAAACTTCACCTTTTGGTGTCATACCCACTAATAAACGGATATTCCCTGAATAACCATCTGGCGCTGTGGTTTCATAAGCATAGGCTGTTGGCTCATGATCTTTGAGCGCAAAATAGACTTTTTGAATACCTTTGAGCTTATCTTGCTCGGGCGTCACCACGCTTTCAAGCAAGTTATTATTAAAATAATCTTGAGGGATGACTTGGAGCAATAACGCTTTTTGGTGTTCAGCCATGGCTTCATCAATTTTATCTTTTGTTAGCATATAAATGCCCGCAGAAACGGCGGTACATACAAGCGCAATAAAACCTAATAACAAACCAAAACGGGAGGTGACTTTAAAAATACCCATTATTTACTCCCTTTTGCAAAGTGGCCAGCTACACGAGGGCGGGTATAGTGATCGATAAGCGGTACACAAATATTACTTAATAAAATCGCAAATGCCACGCCGTCAGGGTAGTTTCCAAAGTAACGAATGAGGTAAACCAATAGTCCAACCAAAGTACCAAATACAAGCTTACCACGAGGTGTAATAGAAGCTGTGACAGGGTCGGTCGCAATAAAGAATGCGCCGAACATCATGGCACCGCTAAAGAGTTGGCTTATCATACTTAAATGATGATGGCCTGACATCGCAGTGATTGTTGCTAAGGTCACAAAGGTCACGAGCATTGAAACGGGAATTTGCCAGTGAATTTTTTTCTTTAAGATTAATACAATCCCACCAAGCATGAATGCCAGATTAACCTGCCACCAACCTTCAGCAAAGTCAGTCCCGTTTTGTAATAAAATCGGCAATTTTACAAAATCATGGAATACGCTTTCATCGCCTTGATGTAAGTTATAGAAGATTTTTGCGCTGTCTAATGGCGTCGCTTGTGTAATTCCATCAATAGAATGGACGAGTTGGCTTAAGGTAAAACCGTCAGTGGTTAAGCCTGTGAAAATTAAAGAAAGCGAATCCGCAAATGTTGGGGGTTCATTTAATAATGAAATCGGTGGCATCCAACTTGTCATTTGTAGCGGGAAAGAAATTAATAGCACCACATAACCCACCATAGCCGGATTAAACGGGTTTTGTCCCAAGCCGCCATAAACGTGTTTGCCTAGAATAACAGCAGAAAGCGTACCAATTAAAATCACCCAATAAGGTGCATAAGGCGGAATCGCCATCGCTAAAATTAAGGCAGTAAGCACCACGCTAAAATCTGAAATATAGGCAAGATTTGGCTTATTACGCAATTTGGTCACAATAAACTCAAGCAATAATGCGAAAGAAATAGCCAAAGCAGATTGCACCAAAACACCCATTCCAAAAAAATAAATCTGTGTGAGCAGGGCGGGTAGCATAGCTGCAATTACCCATAACATAATACGGGCGGTTAATTTGCCTGAATGGGTATGAGGCGAACTCTCCATTTTCTTAAACATAATCTTTTCCTGCGTTATTCTGTTTCTTTGGCTGCTTCAGCCGCCGCTTTTTTTGCTTTAGCTCTAGCTATGGCTGCTGCGATAGCGGCTTTTTTCGGGTCAAGTGCGGTTGGATTTTCATCTGTTTTTTCGACCGTACTTTCAGTTTCATTTGTTGTAACTGCTTCACTTTGTGCGGCAGCTTTCTTGGCTTTGGCTCTCGCTATGGCTGCAGCTACTGCGGCTTTTTTCGGATCAAGTGCGGTTGGATTTTCATCTGTTTTTTCGACCGCACTTTCAGTTGTATTTGTTGCAACTGTTTCACCTTGAGCAGCAGCTTTCTTCGCTTTGGCTCTTGCAATGGCTGCGGCTACTGCAGCTTTTTTCGGATCAAGTGCGGTTGGATTTTCATCTGTTTTTTCGACTGCGCTTTCAGTTTCATTTGTTGCAACTATTTCACTTTGAGCCGCGGCTTTCTTAGCTTTCGCTCTTGCTAGCGCTGCAGCAACAGCTGCTTTCTTCGCCTCTTTTTCATCTGTTTGTGACGTTGTTGCATTTGTCACAGTATTTGTATCTATTTGTGCTTGTTGTTTAGCAAGACGGCGGGCTTTACGTTGCTCCATGAGCTCATGGTTATCCGGTAAGATTTCACCTTTCTCAGATACAATAGTTTTCGTTTCTTTATTTGCTGCTGAACCCGCTTGTTTTGCTTTCAAGCGTTCTAATGCCGCTTTAACCGGGTCTTCACCTTTTTGTTTTGCAAGTTCTTCACGGCGAGCTTCTGCCGCACGTTGTGAACGAGCTTTACGCTCTTGTTCTTCACGCTCCATACGAGCTTGTTTGGCTTCAAAACGGATTTTAGCTTCTTCAGCTTTTTTCGCTTTTTCTTTAATTTCCCAAATTTTGGCTTTTTCCTGACGGAAATATTGGATAAGCGGAATATGGCTTGGGCAAACATAAGCACACACGCCACATTCAATACAATCTTTTAAGCTGTATTCTTCTGATTTTTGATGATCTTCACTGCGAGCATACCAATAAAGTTGCTGTGGCATTAAATTGACCGGGCAAGCATCAGAACACGCAGAACAGCGGATACAAGCTTGTTCCGGTTCGGGTTCACCATATTCAAAATGATCAGGTGCCAATAGACAGTTAATTAATTTGGTGACGGGAGCATTGAGATCTGAAAGTTGTAATCCCATCATTGGTCCGCCTGCAAAAACAGGGAAGCGTTCGTCATATTGATAACCAACTTGTGCCAATAAGTGGTCAACTGGTGTACCTAAGCGAACCCAGTAATTGCCTTTCTCTGAAATTTTATCACCCGTAAGCGTAACGACACGCTCAATTAAAGGCTCGTCATTAATGACCGCTCTTTTTATCGCAAAAGCCGTGCCAACATTATGCATTAATACGCCAATATCGTAAGAACGTCCGCCACTTGGCACTTCCATGCCGGTAAGCAAATAAATAAGTTGTTTGGCTGCACCGGATGGATATTTAGTCGGAATAACGCGCAATTCAATGTCATTTGCACCATGTAGTGATTGTTGAATAGCCTGAATCGCTTCAGGTTTATTGTCTTCAACTGCAATCACCACTTTTTCAGGGCGTAGGATATAACGTAAGATGCGAATCCCTTCGATCATTTCATCCGTGTAATCACGCATTAAGCGGTCATCACAGGTAATATAGGGTTCACATTCTGCGCCGTTAATAATTAAGAGCTTAACTTTCTTTTCTGCCGATTGGATTTTGGCTGCAGTCGGGAATACTGCACCACCTAAGCCTGCAACGCCTGCTTGATAAATACGATCAATGAGTTGATCGACAGGTAATGTGAAGAATTCTTCAAGCGGGAATTGCTCACGCCATTTATCCAAGCCATCCGCTTGAATATGAATCATATCCTCAGTTAAACCAGAAGGATGAGGTGCAACATGTTTTCCAATAAATTTTACGGTACCGGAAGTCGGCGCATGAACAGGCAAGGTTCTTAAGCCATCGCCTTGTGTTAAAGGTTGACCTTTAAGGACGTAATCCCCTTCTTTAACTAATACATTACCCGCAGAACCTGCATGTTGTTTAATCGGCACATAAAAGTCATGAGCAAGTTCTGATTGCTGAATCGGGGATTGGTTTGACTGAGATTTCATTTCCGGCGGATGAATCCCGCCTTTAAAATCCCAAATTTTGCCGGAGTTAAATCTTGTTAATACATCAGCCATGTGATTCCGACTCCCCAACCACTAATTTTTTCTCGATTTCTGTGGTATTTACGACTGGAATGACTAATTTAGGATCAAACTTCCAGTTCCAATTATCAATATCTTTTTTCACTTTAATCATGGAGATGCAATCTGTTGGGCAAGGTGCAACACAAAGTTCACAGCCAGTACAGAGATCAGGAATAATAGTATGCATGGCTTTGTTTGTACCGATAATGGCATCAACAGGGCAGGCTTGAATACATTTGGTACAGCCAATACACATATTTTCATCAATAAAGGCAACCATTTCTTCTGGTTCAGCGACATCATCCATTGCGGGTACATCAACGCCCATGATTTCGGCGATTTTTACTACCGTAGGACGACCGCCTGGCACACATTTTGTGATAACGTCACCATTAGCAATTGCTTCAGCATAAGGCTTGCAACCAGGATAGCCGCATTGCCCACATTGGCTTTGCGGTAAGATGGCATCAATTTTTTCGACAATGGGATCTGCTTTAACTTTTAATTTAATCGAAGCAAAGCCTAAAATCGCACCAAAAATTAAAGCGAGAACGGTTACTGAAATTAAGATAAACATTATTTTTTAGTGTTATTCCAAAATAATCCGAGAAAAATCACTGTCACAGTAATAAACATCAAGAGATAAATCATTTTACTAATCCGGCGAAGCCCATAAAGGCGAGAGACATCAAACCGGCCGTAATTAATGCGATAGACGAGCCACGAAACGTAATGGGTACATCTGCAGCAACTAAACGTTCACGTAAGGCTGCAAATAAAACTAAAACCAAGCCGAAACCTAAAGACGCACCAAAACCATAAATGACAGATTCGGTTAAATTGTGTGCCAAATT
>NZ_CALJRX010000310.1 GCF_937976265.1 uncultured Haemophilus sp. | reverse complement strand
AGTTTACATTCGTCAAGGATTTTAACGGACGCATCATCGCTAACATAGAAGAAAAGACCACAGTAAAAGAACCTGCAGTTAAATTATTATCCGCAATTAAAGGAGTTGTCGCCAAATAAAGCACCTCCGCTAACGCCAAAGAAGCAATCACTTGCACAACAGGATCTGAAATGGCATTAGCAGTCACCATCTTCATGCCTTTACGACGCATATCATTACTGACTTTATCGAAACGCTCTTCTTCCACTAATTGTCCACCAAAAGAAAGCACCTCTTTATGCCCTTTTAGCATTTGTTCCGTCGCAGAGGTTAATTCCCCCATAGAATCTTGCATGTTTTTACTAAGCTTACGGAAGAGCTTCGATACAAAGCGAATAAGCACCGCTATAATTGGTCCGATAATGAAAAGAACCAACGTCAATTCCCAACTGGTATAGAACATCACCACAAGCAATGAAATTAAATAGGCGCCTTCACGTACAATGGTCACTAATGAATTAGAGGAAGAATTGGCAATCATTTCTGAATCGTAAGTAATACGAGAAAGCAATTTCCCCGTTGAATTACGATCAAAGAAACTTACCGGCATAAACATTAAATGTTTAAACAAGCGGCGGCGCATAATCATCACCACTTTGCCAGATACCCAAGCCAAACAATAGCTGGAAATAAAGTTAGTCACACCACGCAACATAATCATGCCAACCACAACAAACGCCATCAGTTTCAGGAAAGAATGATCCGCTTTACCAAACCCATCATCGAGCAACGGTTTGAGCATATAAATCAGGCCTGAATCAGCCAATGCATTAAAAACGAGAGCGACCGCGGCGACGAATAAACCTGATTTAAAAGGTGAAATCATCGGCCATAAACGCTTAAAAGTTTGCGAGGTTGAAAAATCTTTATCTTGCATAGTTTGTTATTGCATCACATTGTCTTAATAAAAATTGGCTGCATTGTACCTGTTATTTCGGGGATAATCCAATTACACGGGCAAACCAAGGTGAAAAATCCCCTCTCGCCTTTTCAATTTCAATCCCTTTTTCAGTAAAATTTAACCTTATATGACCTGAAATAGCCGTATTTTCGACCGCACTTTGATAACGATTCAATCGTTCAATGACGGTTGGATGAGGGAAATTCCACGCATTCCATCTTCCACTTGAAATTAAAGCGATATCCGGTTTTGTCTGTGCCAGTAAAATCTCTCCAGTTGAAGTTTTACTGCCATGATGTCCTACCTGTAACACGTTAATTTTACCTAGGTTTTCAGCAAAAGATCTTTCTGTTGCCATATCAGCATCACCGGTTAAAAGGATCTGATGCTGTCTATCCGTTAGTAAAATTACGCAAGATTGGGGATTATCCGCCCTGTCTGTAATTTGCGCGGGCGAAAGAATTTTAAAATCAAGTCCTCGCCACTGCCATTGTTTCCCCTGAAGACAAAAAGTGCGGTGCGCTTCGCCATAGTTTTTACGAGAAGGTGTGATTAGTTCAATGTCTGGGTATGCGGCTAAAATCGCTTTAGCACCACCTGAATGATCGTTATCATCATGGCTTAAAATCAAGGTTTCAAGTTCAATGCCTTCCCGTTGAAGATAAGGCAATATTTCCAATTCTGCCATGGATGAAGCACCTATTCCACTCTGCCAAGCAGGCCCTGTATCATACAACACACCTTTCCCCTCTTTCACAATTAAAGTTGCTAAACCTTGTCCAACATCTAACGTATCTAACTGCCATTTGGGTTTCGTGACATATCGATACCCTAGCGTACTCATACAAACACAAAAAACAAAAATGACACCACGAAGCGCTTGTTTATACTCTTCTGGCGATAAGATTTTTGTATGATTTAATGTGAAAAATCGACTTGATTTTAACGGTATATTTTTTGTTTTCCCTTGAGATGCAAAATACAATCCACCTAACATTCCGCCAAAAATAAGGCTTAAAAGTGCGGTCAGAATAAGAGATAAATTAATCGAAATCGGCATATACGAGCCTTGGAAAAAACTGAGGCATTGTGTAATACCTTGAGCAATCGCATTTGAAAAATGCCAAGAAGAAAATGCGCCATTCGTTAACACCGCAAAGAGAATCAAGGGTACAAGTAAGAAGCTATAGAAGGGCACTGCGATTAAATTCGCCAAGAATCCATTTAATGCCAAGCCATTAAAAAAGAAAAGCTGAATAGGCGTAAATAAAATCAACAAACCAATCTGCAAATGAAACAAGCCTAAAATCCACCGCACTTTGCTAGATAATTTTTGATGTCGCCATTCAATGATTGATAAGGGAACATATCGGTACCACACAATCAGGCAGGTAACAGCACCAACTGAAAGCCAAAAACTCACCGAAAGCGGCATAAGCGGATCACAAAAAAGCAAAAATGCCACCACCAAACACAGCATTTGCAAAGGCGTGTAATATCGTCGCGAAAATTGAAGGATTGCAATAAAAAGCAATGCCATCATTGCACGAAAGGTCGGTAAACTAAATCCGGCTAAATAGGCATAACCTAAAGCAATCAACACACCAAAGCAAAGCGGAAACCAGGGCGAAATAAAGCGTGTTGGTAAGAGTATTTGCAATAACCGAGCAAAGAAAAAGCCTATCCCCATTGCTAAACCGATATGGAGTCCTGAGATAGCAATTAAATGTGCCGTATTCGTTTGTTGATAAATCAGCCACGTTTTATTATCCAGCCAAGCCCGCTCGCCAAATGCCAATGCGATAAGTAAACCTTGTAAAGAAAGCCCTTCCGTCTGCTTGAGGCTATTCTGTAGAAAATCTGTGCGGTAAGAAAAATCTTCCCCAATTTTGACCGCACTTTTCACATTTCCTACGGCAATAATTCTTTTGGAAAAATACCATTGCTGTCGATCAAATCCTCCATGATTTAATCTCGCCGAAATAGGTCGAAGCTTTACATCCGCCCGCCAAACTTCGCCAAGTTGTGGTTTTTCTGGCGCTCTCCAATTAATAAAAATTTGTTGTGCTTTCCCATCAAATAAAGACGTCGTGGCAACCAACGTTTGATAATCTTGCTGATGAAGAATTTCTGAGATGTGAAGATCTAAGGTGATTTTATTTGGTAAACTTGAAATTTTTTCTGCTTGAGTCAATAACGACAAGGCTTGTGAATGCACGTAAGCTAAGGCAATCAAAAACCAAATGCCGTTAATGCAAAAATTTCTGGCTTTAAAATAATTGAACCAATGGAAACAAAGTGCGGTCATAACCAACAATAAAATGCTCAGCCCCGCTCGTTGCCAGGTAAACAGTAAAAAATCAGGTACGATAAGCAAAGAAAAGGCTGAAATGATGAGCATGATGCACAGTTGAAATAATGTGAGTTTCATTTGGAGTGTGATTTATAGCGAGAAAATAAGGCAACCTAGCCTTAACCTCATAAATAAACAAATAATTACGCCATTTTTTGCGATCTCGATCGCAAAATTGAAATTTCCAAGCTAAATTTATTTGCTAAATAGATGAAGTTCTGCTATTTATATCGCCCTTAAAATAACTAGGTTCTTACGTCAGCTATTTTTAGCAATAAGAACTCATCACAAAAACAAGACAGGACGTCATTAAATTCTGTACTATTATTAGGAGTTATCAATGTCTAAGGCATCTCTAAGTTTGCTGGATTTAGCCGGTGTTAAACCTTATCAACCTAAGAAAGGTGAGGAATACATGAATGAAGATCAAATTCTTCATTTCAGAAAAATTTTAACTGCATGGCATGAGCAAATTGTGGAAGAAGCATCAAGAACTGTTGCTCATATGCAAGATGAAGCTTCAAACTTCCCGGATCCAGCTGACCGTGCGACCCAAGAAGAAGAATTCAGTCTTGAATTACGTAACCGCGATCGCGAGCGTAAATTAATGAAAAAGATCGAATACACATTGAAAAAATTAGATACCGATGATTTCGGTTATTGCGATTCTTGTGGGGAAGAAATTGGCATTCGCCGCTTAGAAGCTCGTCCTACTGCTGATCTTTGTATCGATTGCAAAACCCTTGCTGAAATTCGTGAAAAACAAGTCGCAGGTTAATTGATTCAAATAACCCAACGAAAAAGTGCGGTCAAAAACAACCGCACTTTTCGTGTTTTTATCAAATGCGCATTTAACATCGAGAATGGAGTAAATTATTCTTACTTATATAAAAAATTTATTTGGTAAACAAACTCAACAAGAAATCGATAATTTTAAGGTTACTGAGATTAATCAGTTCGAAACGATTGAAAATTCACATTTAATCAAATCTGGATTTTTAATTGCAAACACAAATTTTAGGAAGATTAGAGGTTATTTGAAACTGATTAAAGAGTTTGTAGACAATCTTTATGATGTTTTAAATATTCCGAAACTACTGAAAGAAGTAAGAAAAAGTTTCGAAACAGATAAAAATAAACTTATTATCAATTTCGATTCGTTAGTGATTGATAATGTTTATTATATGAACATACCAAATGATGATAGAACTTACCAAGTTATCAAAAAAGACCCTTCAAAAATACATATAAGTTTGAAAGATTCGACTTGGGAAACTAATGATATTTGGTGCTATGTGAAAAGTTATTCTGGAGAAACTTTATATCCGTCAATTAAAACTGAAAATAACGAAATAATCATATCATTTTCGGTAACACAATTTGAACCGATTATTGTATATTGGTTATAATTTAACAATATTACTTCTTTATTGGACTGTTGGGAAACAGACCTTACTTGAGACTCCTCTTTTGTTTACTTTTGTGACGCGGTTTTTACTTGAAAAGCCCGATTCGAAAAATTATCGAATCGGGCTTCTTCTAACAAACTGAATCAAAGTTTACTTTTAATGATTTCAGAGGCTATTTGGATAGCTTTTTCCATTATTTTTTCATCATTAGACTTATCATAGTAATAATAGGGCAATATATGTCTCATTTTATACTGTAAATCAAAATTTATTTCGTCTTCAACATCGAACATTACTGTATAAATCTTTGAAATCTTCATATTAGGTTCGTTTTCGGATACATCATAAATTTTGATGAAAATTCTACCAATTTTACCATTTAAATCAGGTTGTTGCTGAATAAAATCATTATCAAATAATTCTACCAGAACAATTTTGTTTATACTGGGTTTAAA
>NZ_CALJRX010000309.1 GCF_937976265.1 uncultured Haemophilus sp. | reverse complement strand
GCTGAAATTGCGAAAAAATACGGTTTCCAATCAGAAGAAACCTTAACCGGTTTCAAATACATCGGTAAAGTTCAAGGCTTATTATTCGGTTTCGAAGAAGCGCTTGGTTACTTAGTTGACCCTGATAAAGTACGTGATAAAGACGGTATTTCTGCGGCAATCGTGTTCTTAGATTTAGTGCGTCACTTAAAAGCACAAGGCAAAACCTTAGCGGATTATGCCAATGACTTCACACAAGAATTCGGTGCTTATGTAAGTGGTCAAATTTCTATCCGTGTAAGCGATTTATCTGAAATTGGTAAATTAATGGCCGCACTTCGTAACACGCCTCCAGCAGAAGTAGGTGGTGTTAAAGTGGCACAATTCATCGACCACACTAAAACTGATCGTCAAAGCGACATCCTTGTATTCGTATTAGAAAACGGTAGCCGCTTAATCGTTCGTCCATCTGGTACTGAACCGAAAATCAAGTTCTATCTTGATGCTCGCGGTAAAGATCCAAAAGATGCGGATCAAGTTTTAGCACAATTTGATGAAGGCGTTCGTCAAATCCTTCGTCAAGATGCTTACGGCAAACAAGATTGCTAATTGAGCAAACTATTAAATAATAAAAAACGCTAGGTTTGATGCCTAGCGTTTTATTTTTGCTTATTTCAATGCAAGTTGTAACTTGCCCTGATGTTTTTCTAATAAAGCCTCTGCTTGAGCACGATCTAATCCACTCAGAATCATCATAATCGCTAATTTCGCATTTTGATCAGCCTGCTTTAATGTCTCTTCTGCGATTGCCTTATCGCAATCCGTGGCTTGCATGACGATACGAATGGCACGAGCTTTCAGTTTTTCATTACTTGCCTGCACATCCACCATTAAGTTTTGATAGCATTTACCCATTAAGATCATAGAAGCCGTAGTCAGCATATTCAGTACTAATTTTTGTGCCGTACCTGATTTTAAACGGCTCGAACCAGTCAGTACTTCTGGCCCCACTACCGTATCAATGGCAATATCCACAATATTCGCCATCGCTGAATTCGGATTACTTGCAATCGAAACCGTCACTGAACCTAAACGTTTCGCATATTCCAATGCACCGATCACATAAGGTGTTCGTCCACTTGCAGCAATACCCACCAATACATCTTTTGAGGAAAATTGAATTGTTTGTAAGTCAATCACGGCTTGTGCTTTACTGTCTTCCGCCCCTTCAATTGGATGACGCAATGCGCGCTCGCCGCCTGCAATAATACCTTTCACCATTTCAGGTGACACGCCAAATGTTGGCGGGCATTCAGAAGCATCGAGTACGCCTAATCGACCACTGGTTCCAGCGCCAATATAGACTAATCGACCGCCTTGTTGAAATGCTGCAACAATACATTCGACCGCTTGGGCAATTTGAGGTAAACATTTTTCAATTGCCAAAGGCACTTGTTTATCTTCATCATTCATTAACTGCACAATTTCCAATGCAGACAAGCTATCCACATGCATGGAATTGGGATTCCGTTGTTCAGTAATTAAAGTTGAAAGGGTTTGTAATAAATTTTCTGCCATGGTTTATTCCTTTGGAAAAATCGCCCCTAAACTGACCGCACTTGTGGCGCCCGTCACACTCGGCAAATTAGCGGGCAAATTATGCATACGACGATAAGCCAACCAAGCAAAAGCTGCCGCTTCCACATAATCGATATCAAGTTCTAATTCAGTCGTCAGTTGAATACGCCAATTTGGTAATGCCTGTTTTAAACCATTCATGATCGCCTGATTTTTAGCACCTCCGCCACAAACAAGTAATCTGCATGGTAATGTCGTCTGAATATTATTAAGGGCTAAAACAATGCTTTGCACGGTAAATTCAGCCAAGGTGGCTTGCACATCTTGTGGTAAAAGTGCGGTCGTTTTGCGTGCTATTTTTTGAATTTTATTCTCTAGCCAAGCCAAATTAAATAATTCACGCCCCGTGCTTTTCGGTGGTGGCAGTTGAAAGAAATCTTCATCTAATAATGCCGCTAACAAATCTGAATTCACTTGACCTGAAACCGCCCATTCACCATTTTTGTCGTAAGCTTTGCCTTGATGCTTTTCGATCCATTGGTCAAGCAAGGTATTACCGGTTCCCGTATCAAAGCCAATGACAGGCTGTTCGGGTATCAATAACGATACATTACTAATACCGCCAATATTAAGCACCACCGTTGCCCAATGAGGATCAAAAAAGACCGCTTGGTGAAAAGCAGGTACTAAAGGCGCCCCTTGTCCACCAAACGCCATATCTTTACGGCGCAAATCACCCACAACCGTAATGCCTGTTTTAGCGGCTAATAAATTCATATCACCGATTTGCATGGTAAACGGAAATTGACCTTTTGGGGAATGCCACACTGTTTGGCCATGGCAGCCTATTGCTTCGATCTGTTCTGGCTTTAACTGGTGTTTACGTAAAAAGGCATTTACGCAATCGGCATAAAGCAAGCCAAATTGATGATCAAGTTCACCCAATGCTTGTAACGACGTTTCACCCGATTGAATAAGTGCGGTCACTTTTTCGCGTAAATTTGCCGGCATCGGCGTAAAATCAGCCGCAATTAATTTGGTTTGATTCGATTGGATGTCAGTAAGGGCAATGTCCACTCCGTCAAGGCTGGTGCCAGACATGATGCCAAGATAATAAGTCATAATATTCAATTCGTGAGTTTTTCAGAATTATAGCGGATTTTAAAAAAATAAAAAAAGAGAGAACATTGC
>NZ_CALJRX010000308.1 GCF_937976265.1 uncultured Haemophilus sp. | reverse complement strand
TGGTTGCCTGAACCGGAATTACTCATTGCTGGCAATATTGCCCCGCCCATACGGGCATCGGATGCCGCAGTGGTTTCAATCATAATTTTGCTGAGTAAATCATCTGACATTAAGCCACTACCAACTTGTTTGCGTAACGTTCTGCCAATGTGTAAGCCGTAATTTTCACGTAATCCTTCGTTAGACAGTGCACGGTTGAGCGCGGCAGCCTGTCCGATAAAGCGGATTTTATCGAGCTCAACTTCACAAGAAAATTCAAAGATTTCACGTGCGCTTACCTGTTTGAAAATATCATAAGGATCGCAATCAACACATTCATCGTGTTCTTTCTCAAAAACAACTTCGCCATTTTTTTCAATTAAAATGATGTTTGTGTGTTGATCTTGAATCGCTACTTTTACTCGGTCATTATCCGCAAACAACACGGCTTCCGAATATAAAATATGATCGGTTTGATGAATATCCACATTAACAAGTTTTTTATCAAGCATCGCCTTGGCTTGGGAAACTTGTTCTGGCGTGATGTGTTTTAACACTTCCAACTCACCCTCAGGATCACCGCCTAAAGCACCAATTGCCGCGGCAATAGGTAAGCCCACCATGCCTGTTCCCGGTACTGCAACGCCCAATCCATTTTTCATTAAGTTTGGTGATACTTTAGCTTCAATACGTTCAGGTGCTTTGCCTAAATATTTAGCCGCTGTTGCTGCTGCAAGCGCCAAAGAGATAGGTTCAGTACAGCCAAGTGCGGGAACCACATCGCGTTCTACAAGGTGAAGTAATGGTTTTTCGATTTCGTTGAGTCTTTCTTGATTCATAAAGTTCTTTTTAATTTTTTAAATACTGTCTTCTTTCTCTATGACTAATATGCGCGCTTCACCTTGTGGATGAGCAACATGTTCAGTACCGATACCCGCATAAAAAATATCACCCGTATGGAGCAATACAGCTTTCTCTTGACCATTTTCTTTGTAGCGCATTTCCACCGTACCATCCATGACAGCAAAGACTTCTTCACCGTCATTGATATGCCATTTGTAAGGCTTATCTGTCCAGTGAAGACGCACGGAAATACCATTCATATTGGTAATATCAAGGGCTCCCCAAGCACGTTCAGCCGTAAAGAGGTGACTTCTAATAACTTTATTCATGACTAAATTTGTTAGTGAGCCTCATCCCAGTTTGTACCTTGACCCACTTCTACAATCAGTGGCACCACTAAATCAGCTGCACTTTCCATTTGTGTTTTGATGAGTTCGCTATAAAACGCGACTTTTTCTGACCGCACTTCAAACACCAATTCATCATGCACCTGCATAATCATCGCAATATCGGGATCGTTTTGTAGTTTTTGATCCAATTGAATCATGGCACGTTTAATAATGTCTGCGGCAGTGCCTTGCATTGGCGCATTGATCGCGACACGTTCGGCAGCTTTACGGCGCATACTGTTAGAGGAGTTGATATCCGGCAGATATAAACGACGGCCAAATAGGGTTTCCACATAGCCTTGGGCTTTAGCTTTTTCACGAATATCGTGCATAAAGGTTTGTACGCCTGGATAGCGTTTGAAATACAAATCCATATAGCTTTGAGCGTCAGCGCGGCCAATACCGAGTTGGCGCGATAAGCCAAAGGCTGACATACCGTAAATTAAACCGAAGTTAATTGCTTTGGCATTGCGGCGTTGTTCGGACGTCACTTCATCCAGTGCCACACCAAAGATTTCTGCTGCGGTAGAGCGGTGAATATCTTTGCCTTGGGTAAAGGCGTTAATTAAGCCCTGATCCTGTGATAGGTGCGCCATAATGCGCAGCTCGATTTGTGAATAGTCGGCTGCAACAACAGTAAAGCCTTCGCGCGCAATAAATGCCTGACGAATGCGGCGGCCTTCTTCATTACGAATCGGAATGTTTTGCAGATTCGGATCGCTTGATGAAAGACGACCGGTGGCTGTCACCGCTTGATGGTAGGAAGTATGCACGCGACCCGTTTGTGGATTCACCATTTGCGGTAATTTGTCGGTGTAGGTGGATTTTAGTTTGCTTAGCCCACGATGTTCTACTAACACTTTCGGTAATTCATGACTAAATGCGAGTTCTTCCAACACTTCCTCGTTGGTGGATGGTGCACCTTTTGGTGTTTTTTGAATGACTGGCAAACCTAATTTATCAAACAAAATTTCTTGTAATTGTTTGGTGGAAGCTAAATTAAATGGCTGCCCAGCCAAGACATAGGCTTGTTCTTCTAATTCACTTAAACGGTTAGCGATTTCGTTAGATTGCAGGAATAGTGCATCGCTATCAATTAAGACACCACGACGTTCCATACGGGAAAGTACGCCTAACAATGGCAGTTCCATTTCTTTAAAGAGTTTTTCAAGAGTTGGTTCTTTCGAGAGTTTTTCCCATAGCACTTGTTGCAGTTTCATTGTCACATCAGCATCTTCCGCCGCGTACTCGGCGGCTTGTTCTAATGGAATTTGGTTAAAGGTCAGCTGATTTTTACCTTTGCCTGCAATTTCTTCAAAACTGATGGTTTGATGCCCTAAATAACGTTTTGCCAGATCGTCCATATTATGACGACCTGTGCTATTGAGCACATAGGATTCGAGCATAGTATCGAAAGCGACACCTTGCACATCAATGCCATTACGGGCAAAGATGGTGAGATCGTATTTGAAGTTTTGCCCGACTTTTTGAATAGCAGGATTTTCTAAAACCGGTTTTAACAACGTAAGTGCGGTTGTTTTTTCGAGGGTTTTCGGTGCACCTAAATAATCTAATTGTAGCGGTAAGTACGCCGCCTCGCCGTTTTCTAACGCAAAGGAAATGCCGACTAAGTTGGCAGCCATATAATCTAAATTATCGGTTTCTGTATCTAGGGCAAAAAGTTTGGCTTGCTTGAGTTTTTCCACCCAACGATTTAAATCTGCTTCAGTGAGCAAGGTTTCATAACGGCTACGATCAATTTGAATTGCTGGTAATGATTCCTCGCTATTGTCTTGAGCGAGCGCAGGCGTAGCTTGATAGTGATTAATCTTGGTCGGTTGTTCGTTATTATTGGTGATGGAATCAGCCCCATTCATCACTTCATTGAGCCAACGTTTAAATTCATAACGGCCGAAATATTCAGTGAGTTGATCGTTATTGCTTGCACCAAGGGTGAGTTGTTCTGGTGTGATATCGAGAGCCACATCAGTTTTGATGGTGGCAAGACGATAGGATAAATCCGCCATTTCTTTTTCAGCCAATAATTTATCCCCTAATTTTTTTGCCCCACGAATTGGCAATTCAGCCACTTTGTCTAAGTTGGCATAAATTTCTGCCATACTGCCGATACCTTGCAAGAGACCAAGTGCGGTTTTTTCACCCACACCCGCTACACCAGGAATATTGTCGGAGCTATCGCCCATTAGTGCTAAGTAATCAATGATGAGTTCTGGCGGAATACCATATTTTTCAATCACGGCATCGCGATCTAATAAGGTATTATTCATGGTGTTGATCAACATAATGTTGTCATCCACTAGCTGCGCCATGTCTTTATCGCCGGTGCTGATTAAGACTTTTTGATTCGCTTTGGAAGCCGCTACCGCTAAGGTACCAATGACATCGTCAGCCTCCACACCTTCAATGACTAAGAGCGGAATGCCAAGGGCACGGATAATATCGTGTAACGGCTGAATTTGTTTGCGCAGATCATCCGGCATCGGTGGACGATGGGATTTATATTGTTCAAACATTTCATCACGGAAAGTTTTGCCCTTTGCATCAAAGACTACCGCAATATGGCTCGGTTGCACTTGTGAAATCAGGCTTTTAAGCATATTTAATACACCGTACATGGCGCCAGTCGGCTCGCCAGCAGAGTTGGTGAGTGGCGGAAAGGCATGAAAAGCACGATATAAATAAGATGAACCGTCCACTAGGACTAATGGATTAGGAGCGATAGTTGGCATAAATATTCCGTTCAAAAATAATGAAAAGTGTCGCATTATAGCGTAAATTGCGAAATGGGGCGAACGGATAAAGTGCGGTCAATTAAACGTAAAAATTATGACGAAGGCATTTGGCTGTGGCATAATAGGATCACTTGAGCATTCAACATAAGGGAATAACATGTCATTAAAACTGGTTGAAGTTGTTGTATTAGGGCAAGTGCTGCGCTTGAATGTCCCTGCCGAACAAGAAGAGATTTTGCGTCAAGCGGCGCGTAATTTAGATCTTCAAGTGTCTGAAATGAAAGAGCGTACAGGTTTATTGCAATTAGACCGTGTGCTTTCTATTGTTGCCTTGAATTTAAGTTTTGAATTAACCCAAGAAAAGAATAAAAATGCCCAGATTGAAAACGTGTTATGTACGCGAATTCAGCAGTTAGATCATTCTTTAGAGAATGCATTAGGTGGGCGCCTTATCGTCGATTAAATAAAAAAGAACCGCATGTTGAAAGTGCGGTTCTTTTTTTATGTATTTTTAATCGGGCGTGTAATAGAGTTTACCAATTTCAATTTTTTGTCGCCCTGTTTCTTCACGCCATTTATTGCTGTCTCGTAAAGAATAAACACAACCACAATATTCCTGTTGATAAAAACGTTCACGTTTACTGATTTCGATCATGCGTTGAGATCCTCCAGCTTTACGCCAGTTGTAATCCCAATAAATTACATCATCATATTTTTCAGCCGCACGGTGACCGCAACCGTTGATTTGATCCATGTCTTTCCAGCGAGAAATACCAAGACAGCTGGTAAATACAGGGAAGCCATGTTCATGAGCATATTCAGCCGCTTTTTCAAAACGCATATCAAAACACATGGTGCAGCGAATGCCACGTTCAGGTTCCCATTCCATGCCTTTTGCGCGATCAAACCATTGTTGGCGATCGTAGTCTGCATCAATAAATGGAATCCCGAATTTTTGGGCAAAGCGGATATTTTCTTCTTTACGAATTAAATATTCTTTTAATGGATGAATATTCGGGTTGTAAAAATAAATCGTAAATTCAATACCAGAGGCCAAAATGGCTTCCATCACTTCACCTGAACAAGGTGCACAGCAAGAGTGGAGAAGTAACTTATTATGTCCTTCAGGTAATTCAAGTTTTTCACGAATAAAAGGCGCATTGGGATCCTTGCGCACTTTTTGTTTACGCGGTTTTTGAAATTTAGCTTGAGAATCGACCGCACTTTGCGGTTGAATTTGTTCTTCAGTCATATTAATAAGTTCGGTCTACCGATAAATAAGCCAGTGAAATTAAGGCTTTTTTGTATTCGCTTTCAGGTAATAAGGCAATGGCATCAACCGCTTTTTGGGCTTCTTGTTTCGCACGATCCATTACGTAATCGAGGGATTTATGTTCTGTCATAATCTCAAGCACTTCATCGATCGCATCACGTTTTCCGCCTTGTTCAATGGCTTCGCGAATAAGCGCGGCTTGTTGTGGATTGCCGTGACGCATTGCGTGTAATAAAGGAAGAGTCGGTTTACCTTCAGCTAAATCATCACCTACATTTTTACCTAATGCGGCTGCATTAGCACTGTAATCTAGCACATCATCTACTAATTGGAATGCAGTACCAAGATAGCGACCATATTCTTGAAATGCGGTTTCAATTGATTTTTCAGCACCTGCAATAATCGCAACAGATTGTGCTGCCACTTCAAATAAGCGAGCCGTTTTACTATAAATCACGCGCATATAGCTTTCTTCCGTGGTATCCGGATCATTCACATTCATCAATTGTTGAACTTCACCTTCAGCCAACACGTTGGTGGCATCTGCCATAATGCGAAGAATATCTAGCGATTGTAACTGTGCCACTAACTGGAATGCACGAGTATAAATGAAGTCGCCTACTAATACGCTAGCCGCATTACCAAAGGCAGAGTTTGCCGTTGCGCGGCCACGACGCATATCAGATTCATCTACCACATCATCATGTAATAAAGAAGCAGTGTGAATAAATTCTACAAAGGTCGCACAAGTCGCTACTTTATCACTTTCATAGCCTAATGCTCTCGCGGCTAAAACCGCAATAAGTGGTCGAATACGTTTTCCGCCACCTTGTACAATATAAAAACCAAGCTGATTAACCATCGGCACGTCTGAGTTAATTTGTGCTAAAATGGCTTGGTTGACTTTCTGCATATCCGCATCTGTTAATGCTTGGATGGCATGCATATCCATTAAATCTTGTTTGTTCATCTTCATTTGGTTCAATGGTTGTGTATATAAAAGAAAAGTGCGGTGAATTTTACCCGATTTTTCAAGGTTTCTGAAATTAAACTCGAGGAAAAGCGCTTTTTTTTATTTTATTGCAAATAAGTGCTTGCGATCGAGTTGTTTTTTCCGTAGAATTTGCGACCTATTTATATGAATTTTGAAGTGCGGACCGAAAATAGTAACGGAGAAGCACAATTATAGCGGAGTATTTATGTACGCAGTTTTCCAAAGTGGCGGTAAACAACACCGTGTGAGCGAAGGTCAAGTCGTTCGTTTAGAAAAACTTGAACTTGCAACTGGCGCAACAGTTGAGTTCGACTCAGTGTTGATGGTCGTTAATGGTGAAGATGTTAAAATTGGTGCACCAGTAGTAGCTGGCGCGAAAGTAGTGGCTGAAGTTGTGGCACAAGGTCGTGGCGATAAAGTTAAAATCGTTAAGTTCCGTCGTCGTAAACACAGCCGTAAACAACAAGGTCATCGTCAGTGGTTCACAGAAGTGAAAATCACTGGGATTCAAGCATAATTTCAGAGGAGATCAAGTAGATGGCAACTAAAAAAGCTGGTGGTTCAACTCGTAACGGTCGTGATTCTGAAGCTAAACGCCTTGGTGTTAAACGTTTCGGTGGCGAATCTGTATTAGCAGGTAGCATCATTGTACGTCAACGTGGTACTAAATTCCACGCAGGTAACAACGTAGGTATGGGTCGTGACCACACCTTATTTGCTACCGCTGACGGTAAAGTAAAATTTGAAGTGAAAGGCGAGAAAAGCCGTAAATACGTAAGTATTGTAACTGAATAATTTTACATCTGATTTGATAAACGCCCCGCATTATCTGTGGGGCGTTTTCTTTGTTTTCTTACCCGTGATTTACAATCATTAATCAAATCTGTTATCTTGGCACTGTCATTCATTCTCTTCAATATTTCTTAGAATGAAATTTGCCTGAATTCCTAACTGTGCTTTAGCCAAATGAAGGAAGACATCATGAAACAACAACCTCTTTTAGGATTTCTATTTGCTTTAATTACAGCGATGGCATGGGGATCTTTACCTATTGCGTTAAAACAGGTTTTATCCGTGATGACGCCACAAACGATCGTGTGGTATCGATTTATTGTGGCATTTCTAGCGCTCTTTATTTTGCTTGCCTATAAGAAAAAATTGCCACAATTTTTGAAAGGTGGTCAATTTATTTGGTTGGTAGTAATTGGTGTCATAGGGTTGTCTGGCAACTTCTTCTTATTTAATAGCTCACTTAATTTTATCGATCCTTCTTCGGCTCAAATTTTTATTCACTTTTCCTCTTTTGGCATGTTGATTTGTGGTCTTTTTGTCTTTAAAGAAAAGCTTGGATTACACCAAAAAATAGGTTTAGTCTTATTACTTGTAGGGTTAGTGCTTTTCTTCAATGATAAGCTAGGTGGGTTTCAAGGAGAAAGCCGCTATTTAACGGGCGTATTATTAAGTCTGGCAGGTTCGTTAATTTGGGTTGCTTATGGTATGGCACAGAAATTAATGCTTCGCCGTTTTAGTTCACCACAAATTTTATTAATGATTTATTTTGGTTGTCTTTTGGTATTTACGCCTGTTGCTGAATTTTCCCAAGTGAGAGAGCTCAGCCCGTTAGCGTTTGGTTGTTTGGTTTATTGTTGCTTAAATACCTTATTTGGTTATGGCGCTTATGCTGAAGCCCTTAATCGTTGGGAAGTTTCTAAAGTCAGCGTTGTGATTACCTTAGTACCGCTATTTACTATTTTCTTTGCTCATCTTGCGCATTATGCGAGCCCTGATAATTTTGCCGCGCCAGAATTAAATATGATTAGCTATATCGGGGCGTTTGTTGTAGTATGCGGAGCAATTTTGTCGGCAATCGGACATAAGTTATTACCGCAATCAAAGTAAAGTGCGGTTAAATATTGGAGAGTTTTTATGAAATTTATTGATGAAGCCCTGATTCGTGTGGAAGCAGGGGATGGTGGAAACGGTTGTGTAAGTTTCCGCCGTGAAAAATTTATCCCAAAAGGCGGCCCAGATGGCGGTGATGGCGGTGATGGCGGTGATGTTTATTTGGTTGCAGACGAAAACTTAAATACCTTGATCGATTATCGTTTTACGAAACGTTTTGCCGCAGAACGCGGTGAGAACGGCCATAGTTCAGATTGTACAGGTCGCCGCGGTAAAGATATTACGTTACGTGTGCCAGTGGGAACGCGTGCAATTGATAATGACACCAAAGAAGTGCTTGGCGATTTAACAAAGCATGGCGCCAAAATGTTAGTGGCGAAAGGTGGTTATCATGGTTTAGGGAACACACGTTTTAAATCTTCAGTGAACCGTGCACCTCGCCAAAAAACCATGGGTACACCAGGGGAAAAACGCGATTTATTATTAGAATTAATGCTTCTTGCGGATGTCGGGATGTTAGGTTTACCAAATGCCGGTAAATCCACTTTTATTCGTGCCGTTTCAGCCGCAAAACCAAAAGTCGCGGATTATCCATTTACCACTTTAGTACCAAGTTTAGGTGTCGTGAAAGTGGATGAGAGCCATAGCTTTGTAGTGGCAGATATTCCTGGATTGATTGAAGGTGCATCGGATGGTGCGGGTTTGGGAATTCGTTTCTTAAAACACTTGGAACGTTGTCGTGTGTTAATTCATTTAGTGGATATTAACCCAATTGATGAATCCGATCCGGCAGATAATATTGCGATCATCGAGTCAGAATTATTCCAATATAGTGAAAAATTGGCAGATAAACCGCGTTGGTTAGTCTTCAATAAAATTGATACGATGACTGAAGAAGAGGCGCATGAACGAGCACAAGAGATTACTGAACGTCTTGGTTGGGAAGAAGGCTATCACCTTATTTCTGCCGCAACCGGTAAAAATGTGCCGCCACTTTGTCGTGATATTATGGATTTCATTGAAGCGAATCCGCGTGATGCGGAAGTAGAAGAAAATAAACCGGAAGAAGTGAAATTCAAATGGGAAGATTACCATCAAGAACAGCTCGCAGAACATCAATTTGATGATGAAGATGACGACTGGGATGATTGGGACGAAGAAGATGAAGAAGGCGTTGAGTTCATCTATAAACCTTAATGCCTAAATGAAAAAAGAGCGGAAATTTGACCGCTCTTTTTTTATTGGGGTTAACCTTTCTTTTTCCCACCTTGACGCGCTTTAAAGCGAGGATTGGTTTTCGAAATGACATAGACGACACCGTGGCGACGAACAATTTTGCAGCCAGGACGGTTTTTTGCGCTTTTGAGTGAAGATAATACTTTCATTGAACATTCCTATTTTGATTTAAATGCGCCAAATTTACCGTAACGGTTTGCAAATTCACTTGCACGACCTTCATTACCAATTTGACGAGTTTTACCGGTATAAAATGGGTGAGAAGCTGATGAGGTATCGCACATAAATACAGGGTATTCATTACCATCTTCCCATTTCATGGTGTTGTTGGTTTTAGCACAAGAACGGATGAGAAAGCCTTGTTTTGCGTTGGAATCGTAAAATAAAACGGTACGATAATTTTCAGGGTGAATGCCTTTTTTCATTAGAGCTCCTTATATAACGAAAAGAATTGGGCGAAGATACTAATCAAAAAGAGAATGATTATCAATATAATTTTATTCATAACTATGAGAATTTTTTTCATATTGAGAAAAAAATGCCTTTCGGTTGAAAGGCATTTTGTCTGTTTGGCGGGAGAGTTATCCACGATACGCGTTTTTCATAATACGCTCTTTTGTCACTTTCCATTCACGCTCTTTAATATCATCACGTTTATCATGTTGTTTTTTACCTTTCGCAAGACCGATTTTGATCTTTGCCCAAGCGCCTTTCCAATAAAGAGAAAGGGCAACAATGGTAAAACCATCACGGCTTGATTTACCGAAAAGATTATCCAGTTCACGTTTATTCAATAAAAGCTTACGTGTACGCGTCGGATCGCAAACCACGTGAGTAGAAGCCAAGCTTAATGGTTGAATGGTTGCGCCAAATAAATAGGCTTCACCGTTTTTAAAAATGATGTAGCTGTCGCTGATATTGGCTTTACCTGCGCGCATTGATTTTACTTCCCAACCTTGTAATTCAAGGCCGGCTTCAATTTCATCTTCAATAAAATATTCGTGTCGAGCTCGTTTATTTAACGCAATGGTGTTGGAGCCGACTTTGACTTTCTTCTTGGTCATTGTTATCCGTTGTTTATTAATCGTAAATTGACGTTGATTTTACCGAATCTCGCCGTGGATAGCAAAAAACAAAAGGCTGATTTGACTCAGCCTTTTATTACTAAATGATCGATTATTCTTCTAATTCACCACAGAAACGATAGCCTTCACCATGTACGGTAGCAATGATTTCTGGGGTATTAGGATGATCTTCAAAATGTTTTCGAATACGACGAATTGTTACATCCACAGTACGATCTTGTGGTTTTAATTCACGTCCTGTCATTTTTAGCAATAATTCTTCACGAGTTTGCAATTTGCCAGGGTTTTCGCAGAAATGCAACATGGCACGGAATTCACTACGAGGCAGTTTAAATTCAACGCCTTCAGGTGTGATTAAATTATGGCTATTTAAATCCAGTGTCCACCCATTAAAACGATAGTTCTCACGTTGTAAATGGGTTTCTTTGCCATTTAGTGTCATGGTGCGATGCAATAAATTTCGTGCACGAATGGTGAGTTCTCTTGGGTTAAATGGCTTAGTGAGATAATCATCTGCCCCAATTTCCAAGCCTAAAATTTTATCGACCTCGTTATCTCGCCCCGTGAGGAAGATTAATGGAATTGCAGCTTTCTCACGTAATTCACGCCCCAGTAATAAACCATTTTTACCAGGCAAGTTGATATCTAATACGATGAGATTGACCGTTTCTGAGTTTAACTGACGATACATTTCCGCACCATCTTGTGCTTGTAATACCTCATAGCCCTCAGCTTCAAAAATTCCTCTTAACGTATTACGGGTTACCGCTTCATCTTCCACGATGAGAATTTTTGGGGTAGCCATTCATTGCTCCTTATTATATTTTGTTATGAGCGTATTCTATAATTGTAACATTGCTGTAACAACAGAAAAGTGCGGTCATTGTTTAAATTACATTTAATTTTATGATCTAAGTCATAAATTATTAACATTCCGCTTATCTATGCTAGAATTTTAGCAGGAACAATAGTTGGAACTTTATGATGAAGCGAATTCTTCTTTTTTTATTTTTTATTTTTACCGCACTTTCCACTCAAGCCGGTCTTTTTGATAAGAAACCGGCTTTCTTACCTGTGGATGAAGCTTTTCAATTTTCAGCGGCGAAAAGCGAGAATCAAGAAAATGTGATCGTCAATTGGTCGATTGCAGAGGGGTATTATCTCTATCAAGATAAAATTTCCGCGAAGCTCAACCAAGAGGAAACCTCATCATTTGATGTGCCGACATTTTCTATTTCACCTGAAGATTATAACGATCCTTATTTTGGCTTGATGAAGATTTTCAAAAAGCCCGTGCAAGCTATTTTTAAAGCGAATCAGCCGCCATTAAAAGCAGAAGATGTGGTTGAGATTGCTTACCAAGGTTGTACTGAGGGCTTTTGTTATCCGCCTGAAGTGAAAGAAATTAAAGTGGCAGATTTGCCTATTGCACAGGTCGCTAATACTGGAAAAACATCAGAAAAATCGACCGCACTTTCAGCACAACCTAAAGCTGAGCAAGACCGTTTAGCGGAAAACTTATTTAATAGCAAATATGCCGTATTTGGCTTTTTCTTATTGGGCTTAGGATTGGCCTTTACTCCTTGTGTATTGCCAATGCTACCACTGCTTTCAGCGATTGTTATTGGCCAAAATCAACGCCCTAATATGTGGCGCGCTTTCGCATTAAGTTTTGTGTATGTGCAGGGGATGGCGTTGACTTATACCTTGCTAGGCTTGATTGTCGCCGCAATTGGTTTACCGTTCCAAGTGGCTTTACAACATCCTTATGTGATGATTGGTTTATCAATCATCTTTGTCTTGTTAGCATTGTCGATGTTCGGTGTATTTACCTTACAGCTCCCAAGCTCCTTACAAACAAAACTCTCTTTACTTAGCCAACAGCAAAAAGCCGGCGCTTTTGGTGGTGTGTTCTTAATGGGCATGATTGCGGGACTTGTGGCTTCACCTTGCACATCAGCACCGCTTTCTGGCGCCTTGCTTTATGTGGCGCAGAGTGGGGATTTATTTACTGGTGCGATTACGCTTTATTTGCTCGCGTTGGGCATGGGCGTACCGCTGATTTTAATCACTTTATTTGGGAATAAAATCCTACCTAAATCGGGCATGTGGATGGAAACCGTCAAAAAGCTCTTTGGCTTTGTGATGCTCGCATTACCGGTATTCTTAATTTCTCGTATTTTGCCAGATGAATGGACACCAAGATTATGGGCGATGCTCGATACCGCATTTTTCATTTGGTTTGCTTTCCAAATGCCGAAAAATGGCACAGGTTGGGTATTCCGAATTCTCTTTTTAGTGGCAGCTATGATTAGTGTTAAACCGCTTCAAACTTGGGTGTGGGGCGAAAGCCAAGCACCAAGTGCGGTTGAAAATAAAGCCATTTCTCATATTGAATTTAAACGGGTAAAAAGCGAAGCTGAATTGCAACAAGTACTTGCTGAAAATAACAAACCACTTGTGATGCTCGATCTTTATGCGGATTGGTGTGTCGCTTGTAAAGAGTTTGAAAAAGAAACATTTACCGATCCTAGTGTACAAAAAGCTTTTGGTGATATGTTGCTACT
The DNA here is from genome assembly GCF_937976265.1 of uncultured Haemophilus sp. Lineage (GTDB taxonomy): Bacteria > Pseudomonadota > Gammaproteobacteria > Enterobacterales > Pasteurellaceae > Haemophilus_D. Next base: position 2,559 of record NZ_CALJRX010000308.1, on the reverse strand, counting down.
TCAGGTTGATATGACAAAAAACTCCGAAGAAAACCGCGCTTTAATGACAAAATATAAAGTGCTAGGTTTACCGACGATTTTATTCTTTAACCGAGATGGAAAAGAAATTGAAGGCAGTCGTGTTAACGGATTCATGCCGCCAGTTGAGTTTTTACAATGGATTGATAAAATCAGTAAAGCATAAAATTATTTCCTAATAGTAAAAAGTTCTTTTCGATTTTAGGTATTGTTTTTCTTTGGGTTAATCATTAATATACACCCCGTTCTCAAATCACTTTTTATTAGGAAAAACTTTATGAAAAACTTAGAAAAATACTCTCCATATGTTTTAGCTTTATTACGTATCGTCGTAGCCTATATGTTTATCTTACACGGCACAGCGAAATTCTGGGAATTCCCAATTTCAATGACGGGCGGTAACGGCGCAGTGGGCGATCCAATGATGATCGTCGGTGGAGTAATTGAGATTGTCGGTTCAATCCTATTAATTTTAGGTTTATTTGTTCGCCCAGCGGCATTTATCCTTTCGGGTCAAATGGCTTATGCGTATTTCTTTATGCACGTTGCAGGTAACGGGAATTTATTCTTCCCAATCGCGAACGGTGGTGAACTTGCTTTATTTTACTCTCTCGTATTCTTCTATTTTGTGTTTGCCGGTGCCGGTGCATTTTCTTTAGATAACCGCAAACGCTAATCACATTATTCAGACTGTTAGGTTGCCCGCATTTTGCGGGCTTTTTTGTTTTTTAAACCTCCTAAATAAGCAGTCAAACGTTGAAGTGCGCCTACCAGGAAAATTTTTTCTACATAAACGCAAACGTTTGCGTTATAATTCCACGCGCTTATTTTTAACCATTTAATGAAAGGAAAATGTAATGACAGATCGTCCAATTCGTCAGGCTTTGCTGAGTGTTTCTGATAAAACCGGTATCGTAGAATTTGCTCAAGGCTTAGTGCAACGCGGTGTAAAACTACTTTCTACTGGCGGTACTGCAAAATTGTTGGAGCAACATGGTTTGCCGGTGACTGAAGTGTCTGATTATACGGGATTCCCTGAAATGATGGACGGTCGTGTGAAAACCTTACATCCAAAAGTACATGGCGGGATTCTTGGTCGTCGTGGTACAGATGATGCCATCATGCAGCAACATGGCATTGAAGGCATTGATATGGTTGTCGTGAATTTATATCCGTTTGCAGCCACTGTGGCTAAACCGGATTGTACCTTGGCTGATGCGGTAGAAAATATCGATATCGGTGGACCAACCATGGTGCGTTCTGCAGCGAAAAACCATAAAGATGTGGCGATCGTGGTGAATAATGGTGATTTCAACGCCATTCTTGCAGAGATGGATAAACATCAAAACAGCCTAACGCTTGAAACCCGTTTTGATCTTGCGATTAAAGCATTTGAACATACCGCGCAATATGACTCCATGATTGCCAACTACTTTGGACAAATGGTGAAACCGTATCATGTAGCTGAGGAAGAAGACGCGAATGCGAAGTGCGGTCAATTCCCACGGACTTTAAACCTTAACTTCGTGCGTAAACAAACCATGCGTTATGGCGAAAATGCTCATCAAAATGCGGCCTTCTACGTTGATTTGAATGTTAAAGAGGCGAGCGTGGCTACGGCTCAGCAACTCCAAGGTAAAGCCTTGTCTTACAATAATATTGCTGACACCGATGCAGCACTTGAATGCGTGAAAGAATTTGATGAGCCGGCTTGTGTGATTGTTAAACACGCTAATCCATGCGGTGTGGCTTTAGGTAAAGATATTTTAGACGCCTATAATCGCGCTTACCAAACCGATCCAACTTCTGCATTTGGCGGCATTATTGCGTTCAACCGTGAATTAGACGAAAAAACCGCGAATGAAATTGTGGAACGTCAATTCGTTGAAGTGATTATTGCACCGAAAGTTTCTGCTGAAGCACAAGAAGTCGTAAAACGTAAGAAAAATGTTCGTTTGCTTGAATGTGGTGAATGGACCTCTCGTTCTGAACGTTTAGATTTCAAACGTGTAAACGGCGGTTTATTGGTACAGGATGCGGATTTAGGCATGGTTGGTGTGGATGATTTGAAAGTAGTAAGTAAACGTCAACCAACTGAACAAGAATTAAAAGACTTATTATTCTGCTGGAAAGTGGCGAAATTTGTGAAATCCAATGCGATTGTTTACGCCAAAGATAACCAAACCATCGGCATTGGTGCAGGTCAAATGAGCCGTGTGTATTCGGCCAAAATTGCAGGTATCAAAGCACAGGATGAAGGCTTGACCGTGTCAGGTTGTGTGATGGCATCTGATGCGTTCTTCCCATTCCGTGACGGCATTGATGCAGCGGCGAAAGTAGGTATTCAATGTGTGATCCATCCAGGTGGTTCAATGCGCGATCAAGAAGTCATCGATGCAGCGGATGAACATAATATGGTGATGGTATTGACTGGAATGCGTCATTTTAGACATTAATTTATGTCGTCACTTCGCTCAATGAGCGAATTACTTTTTTACTTATTCCTCCTGTACAACCCAAACATCGTTTACATTTTCCCTA
>NZ_CALJRX010000307.1 GCF_937976265.1 uncultured Haemophilus sp. | reverse complement strand
ATTTGGATTTGGCGTTGTTGTTACAGCATTCGCTACAGCAACATTCACCCCAATAATTAATGCTGTAATAGCATTAAATTTAAAATTTTTCATATGTCCTCGCTTGAGTTTCTTCTTTAATCACATCATGTAATAAAAGAATTTCATTAGAGTTGTGTAAATATACATAAATACTTATAGGTAGCATTGAAGAATGGATTAACTATATGATTTTAAATATCTTATTGTCCGGATATTGCAAATCTTATTTTTCTCTATTCAGTAAACGATTGCGTACCTGTGTAAGATTATAGATAGGTTTTTTTGTATAGAAAAGTAAATAGCATGTTTATTTTGTAAAGAATTGTAAAGAGTTGTAAATATTGTTTAAACATTACTCATTTGTAAGATTGAAATACGAAAATATATTTCCTTATTTAAGTTAAGGATATTTTAAATTTAAAAAGAGCGGTCAATTTGCAAGAAGATTTTTAAGATTGAGAAAAAATCCTGTATAATCTCAAAAATTTTTTGTTCAATTTTAAGCTTTTGTAACCGAATGATCGAAACCTCACAAACCATTCCTGAACTCGTCTCATGGGCGAAAGAGCGGGAATTTTCGTTAAATCTGCCGACAGAGCGTTTGGTGTTTTTACTGGCTATTGCCATCTATAACAACGAACGTTTAGACGGTGAGATGCTAGAAGCCGATTTAGTGGATATTTTCCGCCACACAGCCAATGCCTTTGACCAATCAACGGACGCGATTGCCACCCGTGCCAATAATGCTATCAATGAACTGGTGAAACAGCGTTTTCTTAACCGTTTCAGCAGTGAATTTACTGAAGGGCTTTCCATTTATCGTCTCACCCCATTAGGTGTTGGCGTATCAGATTATTATATTCGTCAGCGTGAATTTTCTGCGTTGCGTCTTTCTGTACAGCTTTCTATTGTGGCTGATGAAATTCAGCGTGCATCTGATGCTGCAGAAGAAGCTACAGCAAAAGGGGAGAATGAGCACTTTTGGCGCCGGAATGTTTTCGCTCCGTTAAAATATTCTGTGGCAGAGATTTTCGATAGTATTGATTTATCACAACGTGTGATGGATGAAAATCAGCAAAGCATTAAAGAAGAAATTGCGAATTTGCTTACCAAAGATTGGCAGGCGGCAATTTCTAGCTGTGAACGTTTATTAGATGAAACCTCAGGCAATTTACGTGAGTTACAAGATACCTTAAATGCCGCAGGTGATAAGTTACAGGCACAATTATTACGTATTCAAGATTGTGTAATTGGTCACGATGAGCTTTACTTCATTGAACAATTAATCACCGATTTACAATCTAAGCTCGACCGCATTATTAGCTGGGGACAACAAGCCATCGATTTATGGATTGGTTATGACCGTCACGTGCATAAATTTATCCGTACCGCCATTGATATGGATAAAAACCGTGTATTCTCACAACGCTTGCGTAATTCCATCCACAGCTATTTCGATCATCCTTGGTTCTTGTGGACAGCTCAAGCGGAACGTTTGGTCGATCTGCGTGATGAAGAAATGGTATTACGTGAAGATGATGCATTGGGTGAATTACCTGAAGAATTGCAATATGAGTCTTTGGCTGATTTACATGATCAAATCGTCGAACATATGCAAGGCTTATTAATTCAATACCGTGAAAATAATCGTCCAATTGATTTAAGTTTAGTCTTAAAAGAACAATTAGAAGCTTATCCACTTTCTCGTCATTTTGATGTGGCACGTATTATTGTGGATCAAGCAGTGCGTTTAGGTATGGCAAATGATGATTTAGCCGGTATTTATCCGCAATGGCAGGAAATTAACGATTACGGCGCAGAAGTACAAGCGCATGTAATTGATAAATATTAATTTCGTGGCTTACCCAAAAACGAATTCATAAAATGAGAAATTAACCATGACAGATATTCAAGATGTAATTTCCCCGAAATTGGCAAATGCCATTGCAAACCCTATTTTCCCGGCAGTGGACAGCTTGTTGCGTTCAGGTCGCCATATCAGCACAGATCAATTAGATAATCATGCTTTTTTGATGGATTTCCAAAATGAGTTAGATGGCTTTTACCGCCGTTACAACGTGGAATTAATTCGTGCACCGGAAGGCTTTTTCTATTTACGTCCGAAAGCGACGACCTTAATTGCCCGTTCAGTGCTTTCCGAATTAGAAATGTTAGTAGGGAAGGTACTTTGCTATTTATATTTAAGCCCAGAACGTTTGGCACAGCAAGGTATCTTCAGTACGCAAGAAGTCTATGATGAATTACTGAATTTAGCAGACGAAGGCAAATTATTGAAAGCCGTCAATCAACGTTCCAGCGGTTCGGATTTAGATAAGCAAAAATTAGCTGAAAAAGTACGTGCGGCGATCGGTCGTTTACGCCGTTTAGGCATGATTCATACCGTAGGTGAACAGCATAGCGGTAAATTTACTATTTCTGAATCAGTCTTCCGTTTTGGGGCTGAAGTGCGTTCTGGTGATGATCCATTAGAAGCACAAGCTCGCTTAATTCGTGATGGGGAAGCAGCCACACCGCAATCTCTCGAATTGGAAAAACAAGCAAAAGCGGCAAGTCATGCTGACGACCTTGATGATGAAGAAAGTGCGGTCGAAATTGATGAAGAATTTGATGATGCAGGAGAACAAGAATAATGTCTGATGTATTAGAACTTGAAAACGAAATCTATCAAGACGAACCTGAGCAATCAACTGAACAGGTTGAAGAAGAATTTATTGCTCCTGTATTAAACCAACATAATGGGGTAGAACGTGGTAAATTCCGTTCACTAACCTTAATTAACTGGAATGGTTTCTTTGCCCGTACCTTTGATTTGGATGAATTGGTGACCACACTTTCCGGTGGTAACGGTGCCGGTAAATCTACAACCATGGCAGGTTTTGTCACAGCGTTGATTCCAGACTTAACCTTGTTGCATTTCCGTAATACCACAGAAGCCGGCTCAACAGGCGGATCGCGTGATAAAGGCTTACACGGTAAATTACGTCCAGGTGTGTGTTATGCGGTATTAGATACCATCAATTCTCGTCATCAACGAATTCTCGTGGGTGTGCGTCTGCAACAAATCGCTGGTCGTGATAAGAAAGTCGATTTAAAAACGTTCTCGATTCAAGGTGTAGAATTATCCTTAAATCCGACCGCACTTTTCACCGAAACAGTCGGTGAACGTCAAGCGCGTGTACTCAATTTAAATGAATTAAAAGACAAAATTGAAAACCTTGGTGCGCAATTTAAACAATATCATTCCATCACCGATTATCACGGCATGATGTTTGATTTGGGTATTATTCCAAAACGCTTACGTAGTGCCTCAGACCGTAGCAAATTCTATAAATTAATCGAAGCTTCTTTATACGGTGGTATTTCCAGCGCCATTACCCGTTCTTTACGTGATTACTTATTGCCAGAAAACCTTGGTGTGCGCAAAGCCTTCCAAGATATGGAAAGTGCATTACGTGAAAACCGCATGACGCTTGAAGCAATTAAAGTTACGCAATCTGACCGTGATTTATTCAAACATTTAATCACCGAAACTACCAATTATGTGGCATCAGATTATATGCGTAATGCCAATGAACGCCGCGGTAATATCGAAGCGGCTTTAGGTTTCCGTCGTGATTGGTATAAAGCAAAAGCTGAGCAAGAGTTATCACAACATCGCTTAATTGACTTAAGCCGTGAAGCTGCAGAATTAGTAGAAAATGAACGTACTTTAGAAGTCGATCACCAAAGTGCGGCAGACCACTTAAACTTGGTATTAAATGCGTTACGTCATCAAGAAAAAGTATCGCGTTATCAAGAAGATGTGGCTGAACTTACAGAAAAATTAGAAGAACAAAAAATGGTTGTGGAAACCGCAACCGAACAGCTTGAAGAAAGCCAAGCACAATTTGAGCAAACGGAACTTGAAATTGACCAAGTACGTGCGCAACTTGCGGATTATCAACAAGCATTAGATGCACAACAAACCCGTGCATTGCAATATCAACAAGCGATTGCCGCGCTTGAAAAAGCGAAAACCTTATGTGGTTTAGCGGATTTAAGCGTGAAAAATGCGGAAGATTACCAAGCAGAATTTGCTGCTCATGCAGAAAGTCTTACCGAGCAAGTGCTTGAGTTAGAACATAAAATGTCTATTTCTGAAGCGGCAAAATCACAATTTGATAAAGCCTATCAGTTAGTGTGCAAAATTGCCGGTGATATGCCACGTTCAAGTGCTTGGGAAAGTGCTAAAGAATTATTGCGTGAATATCCAACACAAAAAATTCAGGCGCAACAAACCCCGCAATTACGCGCGAAATTACATGAGTTAGAGCAGCGCTATGCTCAACAACAAAGTGCGGTTAAATTATTGGCTGATTTTAATCAACGTGCTGATTTATCCTTAGAAACCGCTGATGAACTTGAAGCATACCACGCTGAACAAGAAGAACTCATTGAAAGTTTGAATGAAGAACTTGCTGAGCAAGTAGAAAACCGTTCAACCTTGCGTCAAAAACGTGAAAGTTTGACCGCACTTTACGAAGAAAATGCGCGTAAAGCACCGGCTTGGTTGACTGCTCAAGCCGCTTTAGAACGCTTACAAGAGCAAAGTGGTAAAACCTTCGAACATAGCCAAGATGTGATGCATTTTATGCAATCACAATTGGTGAAAGAACGTGAGCTGACTATTCAACGTGACAATTTAGAGAAGCAACGTCAACAATTAGATGAGCAAATTTCTCGTTTAAGCCAACCGGATGGTTCAGAAGATGCTCGCTTGAATGTGCTTGCAGAACGCTTTGGCGGTGTATTGCTTTCTGAATTATATGATGATGTACCAATTGAAGATGCACCTTATTTCTCTGCACTTTATGGTCCTGCACGTCATGCTATTGTTGTACGTGATCTCAACACGGTACGCGAACAATTAGCTAATTTAGAAGATTGTCCAGACGATTTATATTTAATCGAAGGTGACCCAAATGCCTTTGATGACAGCGTACTTTCAGCCCAAGAGCTTGAAATGGGCGTTGTGGTGCAAGTGTCTGATCGTGAATTGCGTTATTCAAAATTCCCGCAAATTCCATTATTCGGCCGTGCTGCACGTGAAAAACATTTAGAAGAATTACAAGCTAAACGTGATGAAATTGCGGAAGAATACGCACAAATCGCCTTTGATGTACAAAAATGTCAACGTTTGCACGAGCACTTTAGTCAGTTTGTTGGCTTACATTTAGCGCTTGCGTTCCAACCAAACCCTGAAGAGGTGATGGCGGAAATCAATCAAGAACGCAATGAGATCGAGCGTGAGCTCAATCAATTCTCAAGTACAGAACAACAAATTCGCATTAAATTGGATAATGCCAAAGAAAAAATGCAATTGTTGAATAAGTTAATGCCACAGCTTAACTTGCTTGCTGATGAAGAATTACTTGATCGCATTGAAGAATGCCGTGAACAATTAGACATTGCAGAACAAGATGAAAGCTTTATTCGTCAACATGGCGTTGCGTTGTCACAATTAGAACCGATTGCCAATACTTTACAAAGTGATCCTGAAAACTATGAGCGCTTAAAAGCTGATTTAACCCAAGCGGTTGAACGTCAAAAACAAGTACAACAACGTGTATTTGCTTTAGCGGATGTGGTGCAACGTAAAAATCACTTCAGCTATGAAGATGCTGGGCAAGCAGAAACATCAGAGCTTAATGAGCAACTTCGTCAACGTTTGGAACAATTACAGGCACAACGTGATGCTCAACGTGAACAATTACGTCAAAAACAAAGTCAATTTGCACAATACAACCAAGTATTTATTCAATTGCAAAGTTCTTATGACAGTAAAAATCAATTGTTAAAAGAATTAATTGCTGAGATTGGTGAATTGGGCGTGCGTGCTGATGAAGGGGCAGAGGAACGTGCGAGAAATCGCCGTGATGAGTTGTATCAACAACTTTCAACCAGTCGTCAACGTCGTTCTTATGTTGAAAAACAATTAACGCTTATTGAAAGCGAAGCGGAGAACTTAAATAAACGCATTCGCAAAGCGGAACGTGATTACAAAACTCAACGTGAATTGGTTGTGGCAGCGAAAGTTAGCTGGTGCGTGGTTCTGCGTTTATCTCGCAATTCTGATGTGGAAAAACGACTCAATCGCCGTGAATTAGCTTATTTATCTGCTGATGAACTACGTTCAATGTCGGATAAAGCATTAGGTGCACTACGTACTGCAGTGGCTGATAATGAATATCTCCGCGATGCATTGCGTATTTCTGAAGATAGCCGTAAACCGGAAAATAAAGTCCGCTTCTTTATTGCTGTCTATCAACATCTTCGTGAACGTATTCGTCAGGATATTATTAAAACAGATGATCCGATTGATGCAATTGAGCAAATGGAAATTGAGCTTAATCGCTTAACTGAAGAATTGACTGGCCGTGAGAAAAAATTAGCGATCAGTTCTGAAAGTGTGGCGAATATTATGCGTAAAACCATTCAACGTGAACAAAATCGTATTCGTATGTTGAACCAAGGTCTGCAAAATATTGCCTTCGGTCAGGTGAAATCGGTACGTTTAGTAGTCAATATTCGCGATACACATGCGATGTTGCTTGATGCGCTATCAGGTAAACAAGAAGAATATCAAGATTTATTCAGTGATAACCGTATTACCTTCTCTGAAGCCATTGCGAAACTTTATCAACGCATTAATCCGCATATTGATATGGGTCAACGCACAGCACAAACTATCGGTGAAGAATTATTAGATTACCGTAATTACCTTGAGCTAGAAGTTGAAGTCTTCCGTGGTGCTGATGGCTGGTTACGTGCTGAAAGTGGCGCATTATCGACTGGTGAAGCGATCGGTACGGGTATGTCAATCCTATTAATGGTTGTACAAAGCTGGGAAGAGGAAAGCCGCCGTATTCGCGGTAAAGACATCGTACCATGTCGTTTACTATTCTTGGATGAAGCAGCGCGTTTAGATGGTAAATCCATTTCCACCTTGTTCGAACTTTGCGAACGTTTGGATATGCAATTACTTATCGCAGCGCCAGAGAATATCAGCCCTGAAAAAGGCACAACCTATAAACTGGTGCGTAAAATCGCCGGCAACCAAGAACAAGTTCATGTGGTTGGTTTGCGTGGCTTTGGCGCAACAGAGTAGTTTTTTAAAGCGGTCAAAGCAATTGGCCGCTTTTTTCATTGTTATTTTATGAGAATTTAGGACGAATTATGCACAACCTTATTTTAGCCATTCTATGTAGTGTTGCCGTATCGGTATTACTCAAAGTTGCGCGCAAGAAAAATATCATTATTGAACAAGCAATAGCGTTCAACTATATCGTCGCCATTTCATTAAGCTATTTCTTACTCAAACCTGATTTTAAAGGATTGGAATTTACCGAATATCTAGCGCAAAGTGATAGCACACCTATTTTCCTGGCGTTAGGTATTTTATTACCAACCGTATTTATCATTATGTCTAAAGCCGTTGAATTTGCGGGCATCGTGCGTTCAGATGCAGCACAACGCTTATCGTTATTTCTACCGATTGTTGCCTCTTTTATTATCTTCCATGAAACATTAAGTCAGCCTAAAATTGTTGGCATTATTTTGGCATTCATTGGTTTATTCTGTCTCTTGAACAAATCAAATGAACAAAGTGCGGTCAATTTTAAAGGTATTTTAGGCTTAATCGGTGTTTGGTTTGGCTATGGCACCATTGATATCTTATTCAAACAAGTAGCCAAAAGCGGGGGAGCATTCCCAACCACATTATTCATTGCTTTCTCATTAGCCGCTTGTGTCATGTTCCTGTATTTATTCCTAAAACGCACTCAGTGGACAGTGCCAAGCTTTATTGGTGGAATCATTTTAGGTGTATTGAATTTCTTCAACATCCTGTTTTACATTAAAGCGCACCAAAGTTTCGGACAAAACCCAACCTTAGTTTTTGCGGGAATGAATATTGGTGTTATTTGTTTAGGCACCATCACCGGCGCATTTTTCTTTAAAGAAAAAATCAGCAAAATCAACTGGTTTGGTGTTCTTATTAGCCTTTCAGCAATTTTCTGTTTATATTATTTAGATAAAATTTTGGCTTAATTATGGCAACAGATTTTAGTTTTTTTATCTACGATTACGAAAGTTTTGGTATCAATCCGGCAAGTGATCGTCCTGCTCAATTTGCCGGTATTCGTACCGATGCCGATTTCAATATCATTGGTGAGCCTATTATGTTGTATTGCAAGCAAACCAATGATTATTTGCCAGTTCCCGAGGCCGTAATGGTCACAGGAATCACGCCACAAGAATGTAATGAAAAGGGGATTCCTGAACCTGAATTTGCCGCAAAAATTCTAGCTGAGTTTTCACAACCTAATACTTGTGTGATGGGTTACAACAACATTCGTTATGACGATGAAATGACTCGTTATACTTTTTACCGCAATTTTATTGATCCCTATGAATACAGCTGGAAAAATGGCAATTCTCGTTGGGATTTACTGGATTTGGTCCGGGCTTGCTATGCGCTGCGTCCAGAAGGGATAAATTGGGCTTATGACGATGATGGTATGCCAAGCTTTCGCTTAGAAAAGCTAACCAAAGCAAATGGTATTGAGCATGAAAATGCCCATGATGCGATGTCGGATGTGTATGCAACCATCGCTATGGCTAAATTAATCAAAGAAAAGCAGCCTAAATTATTTCAATTCTTCTTTGAGCATAGAGGTAAAAAGGAAATTGAGAAACTGATCGACACCGCGGAAATGACACCATTAGTGCACGTTTCGGGCATGTTAGGAAATTATCGCGGCAATTGTGCTTGGGTGGCACCATTAGCATGGCATCCAACTAATCAAAATGCCGTAATCGTCTGTGATTTATCAGGTGATATTGATAATTTACTCAGTAAAAGTGCGGTTGATTTGCGGCAAGATTTATATACCAAGAAAAGCGAGCTAGAAGAAAGGGGAGTTTCATCAGTTCCATTGAAATTGGTTCATATTAATAAATGCCCAATTTTGGCTCCTGCAAAAACGTTACTGCCAGAAAATGCAGCTCGTTTAGGGATAGACAGACAACAATGCTTAGATAATTTAGCAAAATTGCGCCAATCCTTAGATATTCGCGAGAAAGTTATTGAAATCTTCTCAGAAGAACGCGAATTTGAGCCGAGCGATAATGTAGAAACGGAGCTTTATAACGGTTTCTTTAGCAATGCCGATAAAAACAATATGGCTATTTTACGTGATTTACCACCTGAAAAATTAGCTGATCATGGTTTAGCATTTGAAGATAAACGAATTCCTGAATTGTTATTCCATTATCGTGCAAGACATTTCTACAAAACCCTAAATCGTGCTGAGCAAATCAAATGGCAAAAATATCGCCAACGTAAATTAGAACAAAGTGCGGTTAAATTTGAAGAAAGTTTACAGCAGTTAGCAGAGGAATATTCGGATAATCCAACCAAACTGAATTTACTACAACAGGTTTATGAATACGGTGCAAAACTGTTATCTTAATCTTATACATATCGTGACATAGTCACAAAAATGCCATTCATCAAAAACGTAAATCTTAATCCCTGAGATTTACGTTTTTCTTTTTTAAATCTGATGATATTCACCTCATAAAATAACGCAGAATTCACGTAGCGTTGTCATTATTTGATACATATAAACTTCTTTATTTTTTCCTTACATAACAACTTTAGAGTGTATAAATCATTATTTAACCTTATTGCAAAGTGCTATGAAACTAGATTCCGCATCGTTTGAGTGGTATTCGTGACCTGTGCATAACTCTGTGATCTTATTAATGCGTAGCTTTCACTAACCTTGTAATTGATTTCGCATAATGTATATTATGTTAAATTAAATATATGAAAATGTCACAAATCAATATAAGTGACTATCCTATTTCATGCATTACTCAAAATAAGATGAGTTTCGGCTTATGGATATAGAAGAAATAAATGGATGTCTTCGAGATGGAATAATTAAATTAGAATGAAATTTTGAGATAACGCTACGTAAATTCTGAATACAACTGTGTACATCAATTCACCAGATTTCATCATTCTTGATCTGATAATGAGAATTTATTTTACATATATTGCATAAATGAGAATAATTAACATTGATTTTTCTTTTATTATTAGTGGTTTACAAAAAATAATTTTAAAAAATGCTTGATTATTCTCATTTGTGAGATTAGAATGCACACCGATGACAAGTTAAGCAGTCTTGTTTTTATTTTTAATCTCTACTTAATAAGGAAAGGAGTTGGTTATGCTTAATAAAGCAATCGCAGATAAGTTAAATGAACAAATCAATTTAGAGTTCTACTCTTCTAATGTTTATTTACAAATGAGTTCTTGGTGTAGCAAACACGGTTACGAAGGTGCTGCAGCATTTTTACTTCGTCATGCTGATGAAGAATTAGAACACATGCAAAAATTATTCAAATATGTGAGTGAAACAAGTGGTATGCCACTTTTAGGTAAAATTGATGCGCCTAAGAATGACTACAAATCACTTAGAGAAGTATTTGAAACCACACTTGAACATGAAAAATTCATTACCTCTAAAATTAATGAATTAGTTGAAGTGACTTTTGCAAACAAAGACTATTCTACTTTTAACTTCTTACAATGGTACGTTGCAGAACAACACGAAGAAGAAAAATTATTCAATAGCATTATTGATAAATTTAACTTGCTGGGTGAAGACGGCCATTCGCTTTACTTTATCGATCGTGATTTAGCAACATTATAATTTTAGAAGGAGAATACAAAATGTTATCAGCAAACGTAATCAAATTATTAAATGATCAAATGAACCTTGAGTTCTACTCTTCAAACCTTTACTTACAAATGAGTGCATGGTGCGAACAAAATGGTTTTGAAGGTGCAGCTAAATTCTTATCAGAACACGCTGCAGAAGAAATGCAACACATGCGTAAATTATTTACTTATTTAAATGAAACTGGTGCATTAGCGGTAATCACTGCAATTGAAGCCCCTTCGCATGAGTACAAATCATTAAAAGAAATCATTGAATTAACTTACGAACACGAAAAATTGATCACAAGTAAAATCAATGAGTTAGTGGGTAAAACTTTTGAAGAAAAAGACTACTCTGCATTCAATTTCTTACAATGGTATGTTGCAGAACAACACGAAGAAGAGAAATTATTCAGCAGTATTTTAGACAAATTAAATCTTCTTGGCGAAGATGGCAAAGGCTTATTCTTAATCGATAAAGATTTAGGTAACCTTGCTGGTCAAACCGCTTAATTAGATAATCATAAAGCTTAGTAGAAATACTAAGCTTTTATTTTACGCATAAATTGTGACAACGTATCAAATTATTTTAAACTTCCCTTTCATCTTTGAATACAAGTTGATGAAATTTAAAACAACCACACGTTTTTAATGAAATTTTACTTGCAACGAAGTAAGATAAACGTATAATTCAGAACAACCCAAATGCCTGGGTGGCGAAATTGGTAGACGCAGCGGATTCAAAATCCGCCGGTGAATAACCGTGTCGGTTCGAGTCCGACCCTAGGCACCACAGAATTTATAAGCTCTGAAGTTATTCAGGGCTTTTTTATTAGCTAAAGTAAATTAATATGACAGAACAAAACCAAGATAAAAAACAGACTTATAATTTCAATAAACTGCAAAAACGTCTTCGTCGCAATGTAGGCAATGCAATTGCTGATTTTGGCATGATTGAAGAGGGTGATAAAGTAATGGTTTGTCTTTCTGGTGGTAAAGACAGCTATACACTTCTTGATATTTTGTTGAATTTACAACAAAGTGCACCGATTAGATTTGATATCGTAGCTGTCAATTTAGACCAAAAACAGCCTGGTTTTCCTGAGCATGTTTTACCTGAATATCTGCAAAGTATTGGTGTGGATTATAAAATCGTTGAAGAAAATACTTATGGCATTGTAAAAGAGAAAATTCCAGAAGGTAAAACAACGTGTTCTCTCTGCTCTCGTCTACGCCGTGGTATTTTATACCGTACGGCAACTGAACTTGGCGCAACAAAAATTGCACTTGGACACCATCGTGATGATATGCTGGCTACCCTGTTTCTGAATATGTTCTACGGTGGGAAACTAAAATCTATGCCACCGAAATTAATTTCAGATGACGGCAAGCAAATCGTGATTCGTCCATTGGCTTATTGTAAAGAAAAAGATATTGAAAAATATGCCGTAGCCAAAGAATTCCCAATTATCCCTTGTAATTTATGTGGTTCTCAACCTAATTTACAACGTCAAGTCGTGAAAGAAATGCTGAATACTTGGGACCGTCAATATCCAGGTCGCTTAGAAACCATGTTTAGTGCGATGCAAAACATTACGTTGTCACACTTATGTGACCCAAAACTCTTCGATTTCAAAGGCATTAAACATGGCCAATCACTTGATGGCATTGAAGGGGACACCGCATTTGATGAAGAACGTATCGAACCAATGACATTTGATGATGAAGATGCGTCTGACTACTCCGATAATGAAATGATCAGCTTTAAAGAAGTGAATTAATATGATTACCGTGCAAGGAAAACAAATCGAAACGGACGCTTTTGGCTATTTACTTAATATTGCTGATTGGAATGAAGATGTAGCAAAACACATCGCCCAGCTAGAAGGTGTAGAACTGACCGACGCTCACTGGGAAGTGATTTATTTTGTGCGTGATTTTTACCAAGAATATAACACCTCCCCTGCGATTCGAATGCTGGTAAAAGCCATGTCAGAAAAATTAGGTGCGGATAAAGGTAATAGTCGCTATTTGCAACGACTCTTCCCTGACGGACCAGCTAAACAAGCAACCAAACTGGCTGGGCTGCCAAAACCAGCTAAATGCTTATAAAATAACGTAACCGCACGATAAAGTGCGGTTATTTTTTTACTCAAATTTCGCTATATACAAAAAAATATAATCGCTATATACTTATAAAAACAACGAATTTTGAGTATATGAACAAATCCTCCCTTACCTTTCCCCTTTTACTTTGCTTGCTTATTGGGCTCATTTTATGTTCGCTCTCTTGGGGGCGTTTTGCGATTCCGCTTGAGAATGTTGTACAAAGTCTGATTGGCAATAACATCAATGATGTGCAAAACAACATCATTTTTAATCTACGTTTACCGCGTACACTCGCCGCGATTTTGGTCGGCGCCTCCCTGGCTATTGCCGGTGTGGTATATCAAGGTATTTTTCGCAATCCATTGGTTTCACCAGATATTTTAGGCGTGTCTAATGGCGCTTGTGTGGGGGCGGCATTAGCGATTTTAATCGGTTCGGGCATGCTGGGCATTCAAGCCTTTGCTTTTGTCGGTGGTTTGATTGCCGTCTTGCTCACGATGAATTTACCGCGTTTAATTCAGCGCGACTCCACCATTGTTTTAGTGCTTTCCGGCATTATCGTTTCGGGCTTTATGATGGCAACACTGGGCTTACTAAAGTATCTCGCCGATCCCGAAACTCAACTTGCTGACATTGTGTATTGGCAATTAGGTAGCCTAACCAAATCCAATTACGACAATTTACTCGTGCTTTCTCCTGTCATTCTTCTCACTACCCTTGGTTTATTTTTAATGCGTTGGCGCATTAACGTGCTTTCGTTAGGCGATCGCGAAGCGAAATTGATTGGGGCAAATATTCGATTAGAGCGTGGATTAATGGTGGTTTGTGCCACATTGCTGACGGCTTCATCGGTTTGTTTAAGCGGGACAATAGGTTGGCTTGGTTTAGTCATTCCGCATTTAGCACGGCTTTTCATCGGTGATAACAATGTTAAAAGCTTACCGCTTGCCGGACTTATCGGCGCGATTTTCTTGCTCATTATCGACACGCTTGCCCGCAATTTATACATTCAAGAAATTCCACTCGGCATTCTCACCGGCTTTATCGGTGCGCCATTCTTTGCTTGGGTACTGATTAAACAAAAGGTGGTGGACTAATGCTGAAAATTGACAATCTGTATTACTGGCACAATGTTGAACATTCGTTACTCAATGGCATTGATTTAACCTTACAAAAAGGCGAATTGCTGACTATTCTTGGTGCAAACGGTCGTGGTAAATCAACGTTATTAAACTGTATCGCGGGGCTTTTGAAACCAAAGAGCGGTCAGATTTTGCTGGATAATTGCAAATTAAGCGAAATGAGTAGTAAGCAAATTGCTCAGAAAATTGCTTATGTCTCGCAACACAGCCCACAAACCTATCAATATCGCGTGCGTGATTATGTGGTGCTCGGTCGTGCCGCGCATTTAGGTGTTTTTGATAAGCCCAGTGAAGCTGATTTTGCATTAGTTGATGAGGCTTTAAATAAACTTGGCATCAATCATTTTGCAGATCGAATTTATATGCAAATGAGTGGCGGTGAAAAGCAACTGGTCAATCTTGCGCGTATTTTGGTGCAACAACCACAACTGATTTTATTTGATGAACCTACTTCGGCATTAGATTACGGCAATGTGTTTAAAACCTTAAGTCTAATCAAAGAGCTTTCCTTGCAAGGCTTTACCATTGTGATGACAACACATAATCCGGATCACCCAATGTTGTTACATAGCGCACTGCCCCACAGCCGCGTCACTATCTTAAACGAGCAAGGCAGATTACAAACCGGTACAGCGCCGGAAATTATTACTGAAGCCAATCTGAAAGCTCTTTATCAAACGGATTTGCGTTTAGTCGATGTGCCTGCACTACAACGACAAATTTGTGCAATTACTCATTTATAACCTACTAGAAGGAAATTCATATGTTGAAACACTCTCTAAAAAAAGGCTTCATCGCCCTCTCTCTTGCCGCTTGTTTTGCGCTGCCACTACAAGCCAAAATCATCACCGACGTTGAAGGAAACAAAGTTGAATTACCGGATAACGTACAACGTGTAGCGGATCTTTGGCATGCCAACAACCAAATCGTTTTGCTATTAGGCGGTGCAAATAAATTGGTCGGTACCACCACGTCTATCGCGGCCAATCCTTGGTATAGCGAAGTGTATCCAAATATCAAAAACGTACCGGTATTAACCAATGGTGAAACCATTCAAACTGAAGAATTGTTAAGCCATAAGCCCGATGCCGTATTGCTCTCGAAAAAATCCATGTTAACTGAAGTGGAACAAGCGGGATTAAAAGGTGTGCGTGTAAGTTTCCAAGATTTTGATGGATTGAAGAAAACCGTTCGCATTACTGCTGAAGTTTTAGGCGATAAAGCACCTGAAATCGCAGAAACCTACATCAAAGAATTAGACGGTAACATTAAATTTGTTGAAGAACGTCTTAAAGGTCTCAAAGATGAACAACGCCCAACCGTATTACACATCACTAAAGGTTCTGATCTAATGATGATTGACGGCGGAAAATCGATGATTGGCGAATGGATTAAATTAGCTGGTGGTAAGAGCGTATTACCAGATGAAGCGAATATGGTGACAGTTACAATGGAAGCTATTTTACAAGCGAATCCAGATGTTATTATCATCGGTAGCAGTGGTAATAAGGCGCAAGCCGCAATCGAAAAAATCAAAGCTGATCCAGCATGGCAGTCTATAAGTGCGGTCAAAAATAATCGTATTTATGCGAATCCAACCGGTACATTCCCATGGGATCGCTACAGTGCAGAAGAAGCCTTACAAATTCTTTGGGCTGCTCAACTCTTCCATCCTGAGCAATTCAAAGACTTAAATATGGTCGAAAAAACGCAAGCCTTCTATAAAAAATATTATAGTTATACGTTAAGCAAAGAAAATGCCGAACAAATCTTAAAAGGTTTATCCCCCCTTAAGTAGTATTTTCAACTTATATATTTACCTATATAATACCTACTCTTTTTAACTCAAACATAAGGAAATGCTTAATGAAAATTAGTGCAAGAAACCAACTTAAAGGTACTGTAAAATCAATCGAAACTGGTTCTGTGAACGCAATCGTACACATTGATATCGGTAACGGTAACGTAATTTCTTCTACCATCTCTATCGATGCAGTAAAAGAATTAGGTTTAGCAGTTGGTAAAGAAGCTTATGCAATTATCAAAGCAACTTCTGTAATGGTTGGTGTTGAATAATCTCAACTAAACCGTTCAGAATTCTATATAACCGCGCTTTAAAGTGCGGTTATTTTTTTGTCTGTTTTCCCTCTCTTCACTTTCAATTCGTTAAAATAATACAGGTTTATTAATAAAATTCATCTAAAACCTGAAAATTATGAAGTTGTGTAATTTTGGCTTCTATTGCATTCTATATACGAACAGACGTTTAGACGTCTAAACCAATCAAAACTATAGAAGGATTAATTATGACAACATTTCATTTAGCAGGATTTCCGCGCGTAGGCGCAAAGCGTGAACTTAAATTTGCACAAGAGCGTTACTGGCGTGGCGAAATTGCGGAAGCGGATTTATTAGATATTGCAAAAAGATTACGTGAACTAAACTGGCAACACCAAGCCAAGGCAAATGCTGATTTTGTCGCGGTGGCTGATTTTACACTTTACGATCACATTTTAGATTTACAAGTGGCAACAGGTGCGATTCCTGCTCGCTTTGGTTTCGATAACCAGAACTTAACACTTGATCAATATTTCCAATTGGCGCGCGGTAATAAAACCCAATTTGCGATTGAAATGACAAAATGGTTCGATACCAACTACCACTATCTTGTACCCGAATTCCATAAAGAAACACAATTTAAAGCAAATCCAGTGCATTATGTGACACAAATTCGTGAAGCTAAAGCACTTGGATATCAAGTTAAACCAACCATCGTGGGGCCACTCACTTTCCTTTGGTTAGGTAAAGAAAAAGGTGCAGCATTTAATCGCTTTGATTTATTAGCACAACTCGTGCCGGTTTATGTTGAAATCTTAAATACGTTAGCTGCGGAAGGCGTGGAATACATTCAAATTGATGAACCTGCTCTCACCTTAGATTTACCTGCAGAATGGATTGCCGCTTATAAAGCGGTTTACGCCACTTTTGCTGAACAAGTGAAAGCGAAATTATTGCTTGCGACTTATTTCGGTTCTGTGGCAGAACACGCCGATTTGTTAAAAGCCTTACCTGTAGCAGGTTTGCACATCGATTTAGTGCGCGCACCAGAACAACTTGCAGCCTTTGCAGATTATGACAAAATCTTATCTGTAGGCATCATTGATGGCCGTAATATTTGGCGGGCAAACTTAAATCAAGTGTTAGATGTGGTTGAGCCATTAAAAGCGAAATTAGGTGATCGTTTGTGGATTGCGCCAAGCTGCTCACTTCTCCACTCGCCTTATGATTTAGAAGTTGAAACGCAACTCCAAGCCAATAAGCCTGAACTTTATCAATGGTTGGCTTTCACGTTACAAAAAATTCAAGAATTACGCATTATTAAGACGGCACTAGAACAAGGTCGTGAAGCAGTTCAAGCCGAATTAGCGGCTTCTCAAGCCGCTGCGGATGCGCGTAAAAACTCGCGTGAAATTCACCGCACTTGTGTGGCAGAACGTTTAGCAAATCTACCGAAAAATGCCGACCAACGTAAATCGCCATTTGCGGAACGCATTAAATTACAAAATGCGTGGTTAAATTTACCACTTCTACCCACCACGAATATTGGTTCTTTCCCACAAACGACAGCCATTCGTCATGCGCGTGCTGCCTTCAAAAAAGGCGAACTCAGCTTAGCTGATTACGAAGCGGCAATGAA
Source organism: uncultured Haemophilus sp. (assembly GCF_937976265.1). Taxonomy (GTDB): domain Bacteria; phylum Pseudomonadota; class Gammaproteobacteria; order Enterobacterales; family Pasteurellaceae; genus Haemophilus_D. Next base: position 2,842 of record NZ_CALJRX010000307.1, on the reverse strand, counting down.
AAAAGAAATTGAATTCGTTGTACGTGAGCAAGAAAAATTAGACTTAGATGTATTGGTACATGGCGAAGCAGAACGTAACGACATGGTGGAATATTTCGGCGAACTACTCGATGGCTTTGCCTTCACCAAATTTGGTTGGGTACAAAGTTACGGTTCACGTTGCGTAAAACCGCCTGTGATTTACGGTGATCTGACTCGTCCAGAACCCATGACGGTACGTTGGTCACAATATGCCCAAAGCCTTACCAATAAAGTGATGAAAGGCATGCTGACTGGTCCAGTGACGATCTTACAATGGTCTTTCGTGCGTAACGATATTTCTCGTGAAACAGTCTGTAAACAAATTGCGGTAGCGCTTTCTGATGAAGTATTAGATTTAGAAAAGGCAGGCATCAAAGTGATTCAAATTGATGAGCCGGCTATTCGTGAAGGTTTACCGTTAAAACGTGCAGATTGGGAGGCTTATTTGAAATGGGCGGGCGAAGCCTTCCGTTTAAGCTCAATGGGTTGCCAAGATGATACTCAAATTCATACGCATATGTGTTATTCCGAATTTAACGACATTCTACCGGCTATTGCAGCCTTAGATGCCGATGTCATTACTATCGAAACCTCGCGTTCTGACATGGAATTACTCACCGCATTTGGTGATTTCAAATACCCAAATGATATTGGTCCTGGTGTATATGATATTCACAGTCCACGCGTGCCAGCAGCAGAAGAAATTGAACATCTTCTTCGCAAGGCATTACAAGTGGTGCCGAAAGAACGTTTATGGGTAAACCCAGACTGTGGTTTGAAAACGCGCGGTTGGCCAGAAACGATTGCGGCATTAAAAGTGATGGTTGATGTCACGAAAAAATTACGTGCTGAATTAGCATAAAATCAGTAAAAAGAAAGGCGAACATGAGAGATTATCTCTGTTCGCCTTTTCTTTTAGTTCAAAAACTAATTCATTTTTGACCGCACTTACAGGCTAATATATTCCATTTTCACCTTGCAGAGGCTCTTCAATAACTGCTCTGCCATCTTGCGGTGACTTAAACGCAAAGGTTTCTCTGCAAATACTACACGCTCAATTTTCGATACATCCAATTGATTTAAGTAAGCAAAATTAATCGCCGTTTGCATAGCCGGTAAGCTTGGGTTAAATGCCGCATTTTCTGCATATCGACCACAAATCATTTCCCCATTTTTAAATAAAATGCCTACACCATGAGGGCTTTTAGAATAAGGTGAATGTGCTCGGTTTGCCCCTAAAATTGCTTTATTTGCCACTTCATCTTCTGTCGTCAAAGTGAAACCTTGTTCTTCTTTGTTTAATAGAAGCAAATCAACGCCTAAATCTTTCGGGCCAAAGCTATCGGGTAAATATTGAGGAAGTGGATTATTTTGGCTGTGTGGCAAATGGATCTTTAAATCTTCCGCTTGATAAAGCTCATTCATAAATTGACGGCAGTGACCACAAGGCGTGTAATTCACCACGATATCCGTGATGCGAGGTTCATTACGTAACCATGCATGGCTAATCGCACTTTGTTCAGCATGGATGGTTTGAGCCATGCTGCCACCCTGAAACTCTTGATTCGCACCAAAGTAAAAATCACCACTTTCACCAATGGCAATCGCGCCAACATGAAATTCTGAAATGGGCGTATGGCTATAACACGCCGCCACAGGCAAAAGCGCCAAACCTAATTGAACAGGCGTAAGCTTAAATTCTTCACAAATTGACCGCACTTTTTCAGCCGGTAAAAACCCTTTCCATTCTTGTTCTTCTAATGCAGAAAGAATTGCATTTGAAAGTGGCGAATCGGCTAATGCTTGTTGAATTTTTTGTTGCATGTTAAATCTCCTTATTTTTATATGCCTATTCTACGATATTTGGAGGAACTTCACCGCAAAAATGATCACATAATGCAAATATGCTTAATAATTAATTATCTTTTATAAACTCAGGCGAAATGTAATCAGATAACCAGACTTTTTCATTGCCTATATAAAATTTGATACCCTTAGATTGTGCTAGTTCCGCATCAATTGTCAGAAGAATTGTTTCTCCTTTTTTTCTATTCCCAACCAATGTTGCTGTCTCAATATCCTCAGATAAATGTACATATTGACGAGACATCGGCTTCAATCCATTTAATTTAATATCACCTAAATAATTTATACTTGTCCCATGGTATAAATACTTTGGTGGATAACCAATTTCTTTAGAAATTTTCATTGGAATTGAATGACCATAGAAAGCTCTTATTTTCCCATTTTTAATCTCATGTCTTTTCTTTTCCGATAAGTCGATCATTTTAACTAAATCATCTTCGGTTAACGTATTCCATTTTTCATCACTATTTCTAAATGATGAAATTAATTGTTCGACAGAAACCCAACCTTCAGAATCCAGTTCTAATTCATATTCCCATGGCGCATGACGAAGCGCATAGGAAACTTCTTTACTTAAATTTAAATAGTCCATTTTAATACTCTTTTGCACTTTTGATTTCTTCTGCTAACCACTCATCAAAATCCTTACATTCATATTTATTGGCTTCATTACCAAGATCGTGAACATAAACTCTCGGGTTTCCAGAATAATCCGTCAATTTGAAACAAGCTGCCCAATCGCCATCTCTAGCGAACGATATTAAATCAGCTACACCTGTCAGTTTTTCTATTGCTTTACTATAAAGATAAACACTATCCTCTATCTCTGAATTCTCATAATCAGGATCTTCAAACCACCAAGGAAAATATTCCAATTCATTTATCTTTTCCATATTACTAGATAAATCAATATAAGACTGAGGAAACTTAAAGTTTTCAGGTAATTGTTCTTTAG